>JBAOIG010000009.1 GCA_037045155.1 Thermomicrobiales bacterium | reverse complement strand
CGCGGATTTCGAATACGCCGATTCCGGTGGCGTGCATGCCGTAGCCGCCTCCGCCATCGCCGTCGTGTCCCGATCCCGCTCCTGCGCCGCCTGATACCTTCGCAACCGGCACGATTATGACGCCACCCTCGTGGATCGGCTCACCAAAGACGCGCTTTACGGTCATTGTGTCGCGTGCCCGTTCGAGGATCTCCAACGCTTGCATGGTGGGGTTCCCTTCTTCCGATGGCCGGCTATTCCGGAGGGGCGCAGGCGTGCAACAGCTCCAGAAGGCCGGCTGGCTCATTGTCGGCGGTAATCGTGCGGACGACGACCTCGTCAACAACAAGCTCGAACGCCGCGAGTCCCGGTTGGAGCATTGCAGCGTCTGTGCCGTAGACAATAGCATCCCGCGCGGTCTGCCCGAAGGCAGAGAGCTCTTTCGCGTACATCCCGCCACCATCGATGTAGCCGAGCTCGGCGTCCATGGCTGCCGCGGCCTGCGGCAGCAGCGCGCAGCGCACGTAGGCAGCGGTGCGCGGGCGTGGCCGGCCGGCATTGCGAGCGGCGTCGTCGACGACTGCGCGCGCAGCGGCTGCCGTCCTGGGGGAGGGCCAGTTGAACAACGCGCCATCAGCAATCTCCCCGGCCAGTGCGCGCATCTTCGGCCCGGTTGCCGCGACGATCACCGGCACATCAAGCGACTGCTTCAAGCTCGTGACCGTTGCCCGGACCGCGCCGAGCGGTCGCGCGGAGTCGCCCGCTCCAAGACCGATCGTCAGCCGATCGACCGGCAGGCCAAGCCGATCGAGGGCATGGGCGATCTCCTCCGGCGTGCGCCGATCGACGCCCAGGACGCCGGTGACCAGCCGAATTGTCGTCGTTGCTCCGGCCGCTGCTGCGAGCACTTCGAGCCCATCCCCGCCGGGGACATCGTTTGACCAGAATGAGGTATAGCCGAGATGTTCCGCAGCGGCAGCAAGCTGCTCGATGACCGCTGGCGGCGTCGTCGAGATGACTCCGAATCCGCGTCCCATCACAGCCCCCCGGTTGTGGGCGCGCAGGCGCGCAGCAGCTCCAGGATGCTCGCGGCGGTGTCGTCGGCGGTGATCGCGCGGACGACCGCCTCGTCGAGCGCCGCTTCGTGCCGGGCCATCCCGGCGCGCAGATCGGCTGGTTCGACGCTGGCGATGATTGTCCCGCCCGCGTCGACCCCCATGCGCGCGAAGTGTTCGGCGTACTTCGGGAAGCTGCCGTAACGGCCGGCCTCCTCGGCGAGTCTGGCCCCGGCCTGCGGCAGAAGCGCGCAGCGGATGAATGCCATCAGCAGCGGGCGGGGCCGGCCAGCGCCGCTGGCCGCGTCGAGAGTCCACTGCCCCGCCAGTGCCGCGAATTCCGGTGTCTGCCAGTTGAAGAGCACCCCCTCGGAGACCTCCCCGGCCAGCGCCGACATCCGCGGGCCGAGCGCGCCGATGATGATCGGCGCGGATACGTGTTGATGAAGGATCTCCACCCCCGCTCGCACCCTGCGTAGCCCCTTCGGGTCGCCACCAGCGCCGACGCCGAGCCAGAGCCGACCCTGTGGCAGGCCGAGCCGCACGACATCGGCGGCGACTGTCTCCGGCGGCCGGCGATCGAGGGCGACGACACCGACGCCGAGCCGGATTCGGTCGGTGACCTCGGCCGCCGCGGCCAGCGCCGCCAGCCCGTCTGCGCCCGGGGTATCGTTGACCCAGAATGACGTATATCCCAACGCCTCCGCCTCGCGTGCGACCTCTCGGGTCACCTCGTGCGCGACGGCAGCGGCGATTCCGAAGCCGCGTCCCATGGGAGCCTCCCTCGTTGGTTCGTGCCGGCCGCAACGACGCATGGCCGGTCGGGGCATGGTATGACAGTTGCATCCAGGGCGGCAGACGGTGCGTGAATTCCGCGGGGAGTTGGTGAATGGCGAACCACACGGGCATGGCCGGCGATGGCAAGACATCGATCGTGATGTTCGTGAAGCGGACGCTGGCGAAGTTTCAGAAGGATGATGTCCCTGAGATCGCGGCCGGCGTTGCCTACCATGCGATCTTTGCGATCCCTGCCACTGATCGCCTTCGTCATCGCGCTGGCCGCATTGCTCAACCAGGTGGCGAACGTGCCGGTGGCCGACCGTCTTATCCAGCTGATCAACGACAACGCTCCGGATCAGACGCGGCAACTGCTGCTGGAGTCGTCGATGGCGCGATCAATCAGGTGAGTGGTGGCGCGGCCCTGTTTGGCGTCCTGCTGACCGCCAGTATTGCGCTCTGGTCCGGATCGAACGGCGTTGCGACGGTGATGAAAGCATTCAACCGCGCCTACGACGTGTCCGAAGACCGAGGCTTCCTGAAGATCAAGCTGATCTCGATCGGGCTGACGGTGGTGGTCGGCGTCCTGGTGGTCCTCGCCTTCGTGATGCTCGTCTTCGGCAGGCCGATTGGCGACGCAATCACCTCCCGTGTCGGCCTCGACGGGGCGTTCAATACGGTCTGGAGCGTCGTCCAGATCGTTGGGCCGATCCTGTTCATCATGCTCGTGCTGGCGCTGCTATTCAACTTCGCGCCAAACGTCAAGCAGAGTTTCCGTCTGATTTCGCCGGGGTCGATCGTTTCGACCGTCCTCTGGATCGTTGTTCTGTTTGGCTTTCGCTACTACGCGATGCTCGCGAATCCGGGCAGCGCCTACGGGACGGTCGGGAGCGTTGTCGTTCTGATGTTCTTCCTCTATCTGAGCTCGATCATCTTCATCACGGGCGCGGTGGTGAATGCGGTTGCCGCCGGCCGCGGCGCTCCGGTCGTGACGGCTGACGCGGCGTCGTCCGGGCTGGCCGTCCAGCAGCCCGATGGGCAGCCAGTCGCTGATGGCCAAGCACGAACCGAGGGAGAAGCCATCCCGTTGACCGCGCCGCTATCTGCCGGCCCGGGGCGGCCGGCGACGAAGCAGCCGCGGAAAGCCCGGCGCGCTCGACTCGTGTCGTCACCGGCGTCGCGACCTTTACTGTCGGCGTGCTCCTGGCGCGCATCGGCCAGGTCGCGGGAGCGCCGGCGCAAGTAGCGATCCCAGCGCGTCGGACAGGCGTGGCGGGTAGGCTCCGGTGGTATCCTTCGCGATCGTGTCCTGTCTGGGGGCCACCGTGGAACTAGCGCCGGAAGCGGCGTCGATGCTTGAGGCGCA
>JBAOIG010000008.1 GCA_037045155.1 Thermomicrobiales bacterium | reverse complement strand
GCAAGCGTGCTGTCGCCGGCGAGATGTGGGGGTCGAGGCCGCTGCCAGAAGCGGTGACGGAATCTGCGGGCAGGGTGGCATCAGCTGCGAGACCGTTGGATTCGCGGAAGGCGGCGACGCGCTGGGCGATCCCGGCGAAGGACTCATCCACTTCGGCTGTGGCGGGATCATCCTCGCTCCCTTCGATGAACTTCGCGCTGGTTGGCCCGAGATTCGAGCCACTCGAACTCGCTGCGTCGTAACCGGCCCCCGCGGCCGAAGGGCGGCCCTGGAAATACTGGCCTCCGGTGAAGCTCTGGCCGACGAGACTGGAACCTACCGGTCGTCCGTTGACTTCGATGAAGCTGCCGTTCGCCTGGCGGTTGAACACGGCCTGTCCGATCCCGGTCACGGCGAGGGGATATGCAACCGAAGTGAGAAGGAGGAGGAGGACTGTGATGGCGAACAACGGCCGGAGTTCGCGGCGGATTTCCCGGAGTGCGTTTTCCATGTGCTTGTGCCTCAGGCCAGGTGGGCCAGGTTGACGAACATGTCGATGAGTTTGATCCCGATGAACGGGACGGCGATGCCGCCGAGACCGTATATGAGGGCGTTGCGGGCCAGCAGGGGGCCTGCGCCGATCGGCTTGTAGGCCACACCGCGGAGGGCCAGCGGGACAAGGGCGATGATGACGAGGGCGTTGAAGATGATGGCGGAGAGGATGGCACTCTCGGGGCTCTCGAGGCGCATGATGTTGAGCGTATCGAGCACCGGGTAGGAGACGACGAACGCTGCCGGGAGGATGGCGAAGTACTTCGCCACGTCGTTGGCGATGCTGAACGTCGTCAGGGCGCCACGGGTCATCAGCAACTGCTTGCCGATCCCCACGATTTCGATGAGCTTCGTCGGGTCGCTATCAAGGTCGACCATGTTGCCGGCCTCTTTGGCCGCCTGAGTGCCACTGTTCATCGCGACACCGACATCGGCCTGGGCGAGGGCGGGCGCATCGTTGGTGCCATCGCCAGTCATCGCGACGAGGCGGCCCTGCGCCTGCTCTTCGCGGATGCGTGCGATCTTGTCCTCCGGCCTGGCCTGGGCGATGAAGTCATCTACACCGGCTTCCCTGGCGATGGTGGCGGCCGTGAGGGGGTTGTCGCCGGTGACCATGATGGTGCGGATGCCCATCCTTCGGAGCTCTTCGAAGCGGGCCGCCATGCCAGGCTTGACGGTGTCCTTGAGGTAGACGAGTCCGAGGATCTCGCCATCATCGATCACGCCCAACGGCGTACCGCCTTCACTCGAGATGCGCTGCACGGCAGCGGTGTAAGCGGCCGGTGCGGGCCTGCCGGTCGCGGCGACGACGGCATCGGCCGCCCCTTTCATCGTTGCCCGGCCGTCCCGCCGGATGCCGCTCATCCGGGTCTCGGCGGCAAACGGGACGAAGTCCCCTTCGCTGACATCGAGCGTCGCGACGAGGCTGCCGAAGCCCTGCGATTTCGCCAAATCGAGGATCGACCGGCCCTCCGGCGTTGTATCCAGAAGTGACGACCTGACGGCTGCCTCGATGAGACGTCCGTTGCCCTGTTCATCCAGCGCGATGAACTCCGCCGCGAGCCGGTTCCCGAAGGTAATGGTGCCTGTCTTGTCGAGAAGAAGGGTGTCGATATCCCCGGCTGCTTCAACCGCCCGCCCGGACATCGCCAGCACGTTTCGTTGCACGAGGCGGTCCATCCCGGCGATGCCGATGGCGGAGAGCAATCCGCCGATGGTAGTCGGGATGAGACACACCAGGAGGGCCACGAGCACAACGACCGAAATGAGGTTGCCCGCGTAGTTCGCGAACGGCTGGAGCGTCACCGTGACCATCAAGAAGATGAAGGTGAGGCCAGCCAGGAGGATGTTGAGGGCGATTTCATTCGGGGTCTTCTGCCGCGACGCGCCTTCAACAAGCCCAATCATTCGGTCGAGGAAGGTCTCACCGGGGTTGGCGGTGATGCGGATCCGGAGTTCGTCGCTAACGACCGTGGTGCCGCCGGTGACGGAGCTCCGGATATCGGTCCCGGGTTCTTTCAGGACGGGCGCCGACTCACCGGTAATGGCAGCTTCGTTGACGTAGGCGATCCCCTCCACGACATCGCCATCACCCGGGATCAGTTCGTTCAGGCCGACGACGACGATATCGCCCTTCCGGAGTGCGGAAGAGGGGACGGTCTCGAGCGTGCCATCGGCCTTCACGCGCTGCGCGGTTGTCTGCGTCCGTGTCTTCCGGAGCGTGGCGGCCTGGGCTTTGCCGCGCCCCTCGGCGATAGCTTCGGCGAAGTTCGCGAAGATCACGGTAAACCAGAGCCAGATCGCGATCTGGGCCTCGAACCGCAGTGTGTCGAAAGGCTCGCCACTTACGAGGTCACGGAGACAGAGGACCGATGTCAGGGCGGCGCCGAGCTCGACGATAAGCATGATCGGGTTCCTGTAGAGGGTCCGAGGGTCGAGCTTGAGGAGGGAATCACGAATGGCGCGGAAAAGGATTTCCCGAGTCCAGACGTTCGCCTTCTTGCGCTTTTCGACGGCTACGACAGCCATTTGCGTGACTACCTTTCGTTCAGGACAGTAGGCCATCGCGGAGCATGAAGTGCTCCACGACGGGACCGAGGGAGATGGCCGGGAAGAAGGTGAGGAGGCCGACGATAACGATGACGCCGAACAGCAGGCCCCCGAAGACGAGACCGTCCGTAGGGAAGGTCCCAGGGCCGGGGGCGACACGCTTCTTGGCGGCCATGCTGCCCGCTATCACCATCACCGGGACGATGAAGAGGAAGCGCCCGACGAGCATGCAAACACCGATGCCCACGTTGTAGAAGGTGCCGTTTACGCCCAGGCCCGCGAACGCCGAGCCGTTGTTGGCCGCGCCTGAAGTGAAGGCGTAGAAGATCTCGGAGAAGCCGTGTGGTCCGAGGTTATTGGTTGTGTCAGTGCCGAAGGAGTTTACGGCGCCCACGGCGGTCCAGGTCAGAAGGACGAGGGAGAAGGCGAGGACGCCAAGCATGACGGCCTTCATTTCGCGCGCTTCGATCTTCTTGCCGAGGTATTCCGGCGTGCGCCCGACCATAAGCCCGGCGATGAACACGGCGAGGATGATGTAGATGACCATGCCGTACATGCCGGAGCCCACGCCGCC
>JBAOIG010000007.1 GCA_037045155.1 Thermomicrobiales bacterium | reverse complement strand
ACAGCATCCAGCACTTCGACGACCCGTGTCGGCTGCGAGGAAGCGATACCCTCGGCGACCGTCGGCTCGATGCGGGTGGGTATTAGACGATCCGTACCCGCCGAGTACGCAGCGAAATAAGGGCCGCACGTTCGCTGCCTGCACGCCGTGGATCTTCGGCAGGCGGTCGATCTCGCCGGCGGCGAGCAATTCACGGAAGCCATGATCGCAGCCCAGCACATTGGCACCGTACCCGAGCGGCACGACGACGTGCTCCGGCACATCGAAGCCGAACTGCTCCCAAAGCTCGAATGCGAGCGTCTTGGTGCCTTCAGCGAAGAAGGCCTGCCGGTTGTGGCTGGCGTAGAAGATCTCGTCGGACATCGCGAGCGCGGCATCGGCGACATCCTGCCGCGAGCCCGGGATCGTGACTGCGTCGGCACCCGCCGCCGCGATCTGAACGATCTTCGGATACGAGGCCGTCTCGGGGACGAGAATGCGCGCTTCCATTCCGGCTGCTGCTGCATAAGCGGCGAGCGATGCCCCGGCGTTGCCGGAGGAGTCTTCGAGCACGCGCTTCAAGCCGCATTGCTTGAGATAAGTGACCATCACGGTCATGCCACGGTCCTTGAACGAACCGGTGGGCATCATGAACTCGAGCTTGGCGTCGATCTCGATGCCCTCCCAACGGATTGGCACGACCGGCGTCCAGCCTTCACCGAGCGTAACGGCCCCTTGCGCCGGGACCCGTATCGCCTTTGCATAGCGCCAGATCGAGCGGCAGCCGACGTCGATGTCGCTGCGCCTGAGCCCCGCACCTGCGGTCAGATTGAGATGGCCGCCGGAAGGTGCTCGCCACCTGGGAACATCGACCGGATAGCGCACTGCGTTGCTGGGATCGACATACTCGACGTTCATGATTCGAATGATGCCCAGCGTCCTATTGCTTCGCCAGCCATTCCTTCGCGAGCCCGATCACGCGCTCGACGTCGGATGACGTGTTGTATAGATGCAGCGAAAACCGGAGCACGCCGCGCCGGATGGAAAGCTTTACATCCCGATCGACCAGATAGTCGTACAGCGACTGCATGCGCGTATCGCTCGTCGAGTCGTGACCGCCGGCCGCGAGGTCTCCGATCGTGATGATATGGGCGAGATGCGCTCCAGGCTTGCCGCCACTCACGGGCAATCCCAGTTCCAGCAAACCATGCGCGAGCCGATGGCCCAGATCCACGACGTAGCGCTCGATCGCCGGCTGACCGAACTGCGCAAGATAGTCGAGCGTGACATCGACATTGACTGCAGCCGTGAAGTTGTAGTTGCCCAGATCGAACCGACGCGCGCCACGGGCGAGTCGGTACTCGAAACTGCCGATGTCGGCCTCGGACGCATCGCCGAGATCCACCCCGAAGCGCGACAAATACGCCGGCTGCAGACGCTCGGCGCATTCCTCGCGGCAGTAAAGCAGGCCCATCCCGTAGAGTCCGCAGAGCCCCTTCTGCGTCGATGCGGCATATGCGTCGATATTGAGCTTCTGCACGTCGTCGGCCAGCACGCCGATCGACTGCGCGGCATCGACTACCAGCATTACACCGCGCTTGCGGCAGGCCGCACCGAGCGTGGCGAGATCCGTACGAAAGCCCGGCGCGAAGCTGACGGTCGCGCACGTCACAGCCTTCGTGCGTGCATCGATCCGCCCGATCATCTCATCGACCGGCATCATTCCCGCACGCGCCGTGACCATGCGGATCTCCACGCCACGCCGCTGCAGGTTGAGCCAGGCATAGACGTTGGCCGGATGTTCGATCTCCGGACAGATGATGACGTTGTCGCCCGGCTGCCAATCGATCGAAGCTGCAATCGCGGCGATCCCCTCGGTCACGTTCTTCGTGAACGCCACCTCTTCCGCCGACGCGGCGTTGATGTGCTTGGCAAAGCGGCCGCGCACGCGCTCGATCATGTCGAAGTAACCGTTCTTGTCGACTTCGGCCATGAGCCGCTCGTCGAGATGGGTGACGAGCGCATCGCGCGCGATCTTCGGCACGAGCCCGCGGGCCGAGACGTCCATGTACGTCCAGCGCTCGGTCGCCGGAAAATCCAGATGTGCCTTCGAGACGTCCTTGCTCATGCTCACTCTCCTCGGTTACTCACACCGAAAACTGTGCCTGGCACAGTTTTACGTGGGAAGAGGGAAAGCGAGGGTCCGGATTCGGTGGTGCTCGCTCGACGGCCACGGGGGTTGACCCTCGATCCCGTTCAGCCGACACCGACTTGTCCGGCCTTTCGCTTTTCCTTTTCCTCGTTCCCCAAAAGAAACTGTGCCAGGCACAGTTTTCGAATTTTCAGGTTCTACCTTCGCGGCGGTCGCGCTCGATCGCCACTGCCTCGCGCGATGCCGGCGCTCCGTACCCTCCACCGCCGGGTGTCGCCACACGCAGGACGCTCCCGCGAGGCAATGCCACTTCCCCAGCCGCTGCCGGAAGCTTGCGCTCGTCGGGCTTGCCCGGATTGAACACGAATTCGCCGGGATGGCCGGCCGCACCGCCTTCCATCCCGGCAGCCGCGACATGCTGGCGCTCCGACGACAGGCTCACCGTCACATCGTCGGCGATGATGCGATAGTCGCGCAGCACGCCCATGCCGCCTCGGTACATCCCGTCACCGCCGGATTTCTCCCATAAGGCATACCGCTCGATCATGAACGGATACGCGTGCTCGAGCGCTTCGACCGGAAGATTCGACGCCCCGGAGGCGTGCACACGCACGGCATCGACGCCGTCCCTGTAAGGACGAGCCCCCATGCCGCCAGCCACCGTTTCGTAGTTGACGAAGTAAATTCCGGTGCGCGGATCGGTCCCCGAGAGCACGATGAGATGATGCGGTCCGCTGCGGGCCAATGCCTTGTCGGGCATTGCCTGCGAAAGCGCACCGGCGACGACATCCCCCAGCACCCCACACGAGATCGAGCGTGCGCCCACCGCGGCCGGCGGCGTCGGCCCCACGACCGACCCGGGCGGCGCCATGATGCTCAGCGTACGGTAATAGCCGGCATTGGCGGGCACGTCGGGGTCGAGCAGGCTTTTCGCGACTGTGTAGACGGTGGCGAGCAGCGCACGATACGGAATGTTGCGAGCACTTTCGACCTGCTTGCCCGACCCCTCGAAATCGAACGTGAGTTGTCCTTCGCCCACCGTCAGCGCGAGTCGGATCTTGCAGGTCTCGCCTTCGCGATCGCCGTCGAGAAAGTCTTCGGCTCGATACGTACCGCGCGGCAAGCGAGAGATCGCCGCGCGGAAGCGCCGCTCCGTGAAATCGAGATACGCGGCGATCGTCGCTTCGGTTTGCTCCACACCGTATCGCTGCATCAGGCCCGTTACGGCTCGAATACCGACGACGTTCGCCGCGATCTGTGCCTTCAGATCGCCGTCGCGTTCCTGCGGCGTGCGCGAGTTGAGCAGGATGATCGCGACCAGATCGCGGTTGACCCGTCCCTCGGACACGATCTTCACCGGCGGGATGCGCAGCCCCTCCTGATAGATGGTCTTGCAGATCGCCGCCTCGCTGCCGGGCACCATACCCCCGACATCGGCGTGATGGGCGATGTTCGCCACGAACGCGACGATGCGCCCGTCGCAGAACACCGGCGCAATGACGTTGATGTCCGGCAGATGCGACCCGCCCCCGTTGTAGGGATCGTTGGCGACGAACATGTCGCCGGGTCGAATATCGTCGGCCCCGAATCGCGACCGGATCTCGTCGACCGCACCCACCATCGAACCGAGGTGGATCGGCACCCGCTGCGCAAGCGCCACCACCTGACCCGCAGCGTCGAAGATCGCGGTCGAGCAGTCGGCGCGCTCCTTGATGTTCGGCGAAAACGCAGTGCGCATGAGCGTCGCACCCATCTCTTCGGCGCTTGCAAGCAGATGCCGGGCGACGACCTCGGCACGAATCGGATCTACGCGAATGTCCATGGCTCAGGCCTCTTGCTTCGCATCGAGCGGTTCGAGTTCGAGATGCATCGTGCCGCTCGCGTCGATGTTGAATCGCGACCGCGGGGGCACGACGGTGGTCGTATCCATCTGTTCGATGATGAGAGGGCCTTCGAAACTCGTCCCGACAGGCAGCAGTTCGCGCTTGTAAATGGGGGTAGCCGTAAATCCCGTCTCTGGAAACCAGACGCTACGTGTCTCGGCGAGGGCCTGGACGAGATTGCCGCCGCTCGCCGGCTGTTCGGCCGGCGGGGCGTCGCGCGCCGCCGTTACGACGAGCCGCAAGTTGACGATCTCCACCCCCTGCTCGGGCATGTCGTAGCCGTAGAACTCGCGGTGTCGCGCATGAAAGCTTTGCAGTAGCCGATCGAGCGCGTCGGGAAAGACATTCGCTGACTCGACGGGCAAGATGAGCTCGAAATTCTGGCCGACGTAACGCACATCGGCAGACCACTCGAACGCTGCCTTCGTGCCCGCACCGACTTCGCCTTCCAGCCACGCCTCGCCCTGCGCCCGCAGCTGAGCAAACCCGGCATTGATCGCCGCGAGATTCGACGGCAGCGCACGCACGAACCGGGTAAGACTGAAGTCGCCACGTACGTCCGCGTGCAGCAATCCCATTGCGGACAACAATCCCGGACGCGTCGGCACGATCACCCGCCGTATCCCCATGTTGCGTGCGATGTCGGCTGCATGAAGCGGACCGGCACCACCGAACGCCACCAACGCGAACTCGCGCGGGTCTTCTCCCTGCTCGACGGAGATCACACGCACCGCCCCCATCATGTTCGCATTGACGATGTCCAGGATGCCTGCCGCGGCTTCGAACATGTCGAGCCCGAGGGGTGGGCACAATTCCTTCTCGATCGCAGTTCGCGCACGGGCCGGATAGACGACCATGCGCCCTCCGAGGAGCGTCTTGGGATTGAGCCGACCGAGGACGACGTTTGCATCCGTCACCGTCGGTCGTAAACCACCCCGGCCATAGGCAGCTGGTCCGGGAAATGCACCGGCACTCATCGGCCCGACCTTCAGCAGCCCGCCTGCATCGACCCAGGCGATGCTGCCGCCGCCGGCGCCGATGGTGTGCAGATCGATCGTGCGCGTCCGAACGGGGAAGCCGCCCATCTCGCGCTGGCTCTTCTGGGCAGGATTCAGCCCTCGAATGAGGCAGACATCCGTCGACGTGCCGCCCATGTCGAACGTGATGAGATCGGGGACATCGATCTGCTTGCCGAGCCCGCGCGTCCCGATCACCCCCCCAGCGGGACCCGGAAAAAAAAGTATTGACCGGCATCCGACGAACCGCGGCGGGCGATACGGCGCCGCCGTTGGACTGCATCACTCTCGGCACCCCGGGCACGCCGAGATCACGCACACCGTTCTCGAATCGTTCGAGATAACGGTCCATGATCGGCATAAGGCTCGAATTCACGACGGTGGTCGCGAAGCGTTCGAACTCGCGAAACTCGGCGAGCACCTCGTGCGAGGCACAAACATAGACGCCCGGCATCGCCTCTTGCAGGACCTCTCTCGCGCGCTTCTCGTGCGCCGGATTCGCATAGGCGTGCATGAAACACACCGCGACCGCTTCGATGGCTTGGCCTTGCAGTGCCGTCACGGCGGCCCGCAACTGTCGCTTCGTTCAAGGGGGTCACGACGCTGCCGGCGTAATCTACGCGCTCGTCGATCTCGATTCGGGCATCGCGCGAGGCCGGCGGTACCGGCTTGGGGATATCGAGATTGAAGTAGTGCGGTCGACGCTGCCGAGCGAGCTCGAGTACGTCGCGAAATCCCGTCGTCGTCAACATGCCGGTGCGGGCGGTCTTGCCCTCTAGCACCGCGTTGGTCGCGAGGGTCGTGCCCAGTACCACGAACTCGACCTGGCTGCACTCGGCCCCGGCCAGTTCGACGACTTCCGCGATGCCCTGGAGGATCGCCTTGGCCGGATCGTCGGTCGTTGTGGGAAGTTTGTGATACCGGTATTCGCCGGTTGCGATATCGGCCAACACGACATCGGTAAAGGTACCGCCCGTGTCGATGCCGATCCAAAGACGGTTCATGCGACTCGCCTGAAAAACGCGGAAGGGTTCGGTCGAGAATAGCACGCGAGGT
>JBAOIG010000006.1 GCA_037045155.1 Thermomicrobiales bacterium | reverse complement strand
CACACTAAAATCCGGCGCACTGCAAAATGTTGAGCAGGGTTGTTGTGGGTTAAAATACACACCCCTTTTTAGGGCTCGAGACACGTGTGGACGTGCTTATCTTATATGAGTACTAACTCAAAAAGAGCTACTGATCGCTGGGTAATGGCCACCATGTCTACAAGATGTGTAAGCACGTAAGCACCCAGGCAGCACCCACATAGGCATACCCGACGCTGCGCGGCTCAACCCCGGCTCAACCCCCCCCCCCCCCGGGGGGGGGGGTAGCATAACTGTAGCATCGCGTGTGTGGTTATTTATATAATATTAAATAGTGCGTAATTATACATAATGCGTTATATATATAGTTATATAATATTACATAGTGTGTAATTATACATAAAATTATACATAATACATTATATATATATATGTATACATAGCATAAAATTATACATAATACATTATATATATATATGTATACATAGTATTATATATAATATATTACTAATATACATTACTATACAGTGCGATACTTAGCGTGCCGCTACATCCGCGTGTGTATATTAGTTAATTTATCGGTGTTAGCTCAGGGTTTATTCTACACGTTGGGGGTGGGGCTATTGGCGTTTTGCTGATGCCTCGTGTGTAGTCAAGGGTTGAGGTGTAGGTACGTAAGCCTGGGGTAACAATAAACGTGCTGAGGTCGGTGGTGATGCAGGCTTTCAGGGCCGTATTGCGCGTGTTGTTTTTCAATAGCGTCAATATTACCAGGCTTTCAGTAGTTCTTTTTGAGTTGGTAGTCTTGGGAGAGGGGGGGGGGTCGCGTATCGCATACCATCACCCTTGAAAGGGGGTGTGCCCAGCTTATACCCACCTCGCCCTATACTTTGTGGTGTCGGGGTTTTAATGTAGAGGGGGGGGGGGGGGGTCACTATCGACGTTCTGGTACCCCTTTTTGAGTTAGCATTTATATAAGGATATTTCTCGCACATGGACCCATTAAGCGCAAACGACGCTTTATCTCAGTGTCGGGGGCGCTAATTTGACTAGTTTGCAAGTTCCCCTTTTCGTTTTAGTCGTTCAAGAGTAGGACAGCAGACTTTCAATTTGCTAATTCGGGTGCGAGTCCCGGCTAAAACGTTTTTTTTGTGTTAATTTTAATTGTTTAGCTATACACATCTGTGAAACATCGCCAATGCTTTAATAACCACATTTTCGAAGCTTTTTTTTAAAGCTTTCCTATACATTAACTTTTTGGATATGTTAACTTTGTTTTTTATTTGTTTTTCCCTGTGGGGTTGTATTAATAGAAACAATTTCCGGTATAAAGTTAAGTATTTTTTTTTCTTTTTATTATCATCCTCACTTTTTGGATTTTTAGCCTCATTCGATGGATGTATACTGCTCTTATTACTTACGGAGTTTTTTATACTGTTGTTATTCATTATGTTGTACCTTACCAATACCGCGTTACCCTCGGGGTCAAAGGCCTTGCCGGTATCGTTTACTTTTTTTTGTGCCAGCAGTTTTGTAATTTATATTTTTGCAACACCAATGTCACTTAGCGGCTACTCTTATGCACACTTTAACTTTTATGAGTCAGCTCTTGACCTAGTCACTTCTGATTTTTTTTTATTTTTTCAATTTTTTTTTGCGCGCAACCCCCTATTAGTAGCTTATTGCGGTTTAATTTTAAGTTTTTTTATTATATTTTTTATTTCCTTTTACTTTCAACTTAAGAGAAGTAATATACTTACCAAAGGTGGCGCCTCTAATTTAGAGGTATTACGAAAACAAAACCCAGTAAAACAAGCTAAGCATAAGGCTCAGGTCCGAATTTTTAAATTAAATGTTCCAAAAAGGTAGTTTTTCCATCCCTAGTGATTCTAGTGGAATCTTACTAGTGAAAGTCATACAAACTAGACGTTGTAGCACTCGTAAGCATGCTGACATTGGTAAGTTTTTAAAGGTTGTACTTAAGCTTACAAAAGTTAAGTTAACAAAACGTCGTAAACGTAAAGTTAGGGCTATTGTTATAAGATCCCAAAGGTGCTATACTAAGCCGTGGGGTTTATATTATTTTTTTCCAAATAATAACCTAGTTCTTCTAAAGAAGCGCATGAATACGATAGGTAAGGAAATGTACGGGCCTACAAGTAAGGCTTTAAAAATCAAAAAGTTTAGGGTAGCTTTTCAATACCTGTATTAACTAGTTAGCGACTCAGTATATTTATAGGTGGGGACACCTTCTGGGTAGATACAAATAAAATTTCTTATGTTAGTTTACTCTCTAAACTTAATAAAAACTTTTCACAGAAAAATAATCAACAAAAAAACTGATTCAAATAATTTTAAGCATTGTTCCCGCTTTTTTATAAACTTTATAAACTTCAGTGTGTGGTTATACTATACTAGTAGAGGTAAGCCCAAGTCTAGTAGGCGTTGAATACTAAAACAGGGTGGGTCTGGCTGGGGTTTGTTTATTTGGGGCTTAACACAAAAGGCCTTCCTGATAAAAAAAAAAATTATTTTTGTAGATTGTTTGTTTACATATTACCTAAACGGTCTTTCAGCTTACAAATACAGCTGGTATTAGTTGTAATCTCGTTAAATATTTTCCTTAGTTGCGAATTTGTCTTTTTTAGTAAGCCTTATGGTTGAAGCCTTTTTGTTAACAAACTGCTTATAGAGTTTAGATTTTATAGTGAAAAGTACCGCGAGGGAAAGGTTAAACATCATAGTAATATGTGTGAAAACTGAATTTTAATGCAATAAATCAAATAACGCGCTAGTGTTATTGTACCTTTTGTATAATGGGTTGGCGAGTTAGTTTTATAAAGCAAGCGCAAGCGTAAAGATATTATTACAGTTTTATAGAACTGTACCCGAAACTAAGCGATCTAATAATGAGCAAGTGTTAGACTGAACTCATAAATGTTGCAAAATTTTGAGATGACTTGTTATTAGGGGTGAAAGGCTTATCAAGCTTAGTGATAGCTGGTTCTCCACGAAATCTATTTAAGTAGAGTGACTTTTGCTTTTTGTTTAGGTAATTCTCTGACTGAGTGAGTCGCTCGCTTCGTCATAATGTATAAATTAAACTAATAACATGAAAGTTAAACAGACCTAGTAGCGCTAAGGTTATTAGGTCGAGAGGGAAACAGCCCAGAATACACGATAAAGTGACTAATTAAGTTTATTATAAAAAGATCTAGCAATTTTTGTAACGAAGAGGTAGGTTTGGAAACAGCCATCCTTTAAAGAAAGCGTAAAAGTTCAAACGTTAATAAAGATTGTAATAAATCTAAATCCTAGGTCTATAAATTACTGTCAAAAAAGCTTAAACTGAATCGGTATCGTTTATTTTACGTAAACGGGTAGTGGAGTGTGCTCTTTTTTTATAAAAATATATTGAAAAATATGTTGAAAAATTGAGTAGTAATTATGCCAACATGAGTAATAGACTACTTTTGAGAATAAAGTATGCCGAATGTCTACGTGGTTTTATAGTAAAGATAATCTGACTATATAAAAATCGACAACTAAACATTTAACTAAAGTTATATGTTATGTAAGCTAATCAACGTGTTACTAGGATCATTTAAAATATTTTAAGTTGGCAACCCTAGTAAACATTAGAAAAAACTTAGTACTAATCGTACAAATCCTAACACAAGTAGACTGGTTGAGTAAACTAAGGCAAAAGAGTGAATAATACTAAAGGAACTCGGCAAAATATCTCTGTAACTTCGGGAGAAAGAGAGCTTTATTGTATGATCTAAGAGGGGGTAGCGACTGTTTATTAAAAACATAAGACTTTGCGAAATAGAAATATGAGGTATAAAGTCTGACACCTGCCCAGTGCTGCAAGACGAATCAAGAATGTTCTGCATTTTTATAAGTCCCAGTAAACGGCGGCCGTAACCCTGACGGTCCTAAGGTAGCAAAATCCCTTGACGGGTAAGTTCCGTCCTGCACGAATGGTGTAACGACTGCCCCACTGTCTCTAGTATTATCTCTATGAACTTGAATTAGACGTGAAGATGCGTTAATGTACAGCTAGACGGAGAGACCCTATGCACCTTTACTGTTATCTAACTGGGGTTATTTTTTTTAAAGATATAGGTATGTAGTAATATTATTCAAGTGAAAAACTACTTTTTTATTAGAAATAATCTGATAAAATAGCGGAAAATTTTAAGAAGTTTGAAAGACAGTTTGGCTGGGGCGGCAACCTCCTAAAAAGTAACGGAGGTGTATATTCGATTTAAGATATGCATATAGCAGTGTAGGCTGAATAATATACTTAGGTTGGATTAGTTTACTTACAAGTAAGCTAAGGACAAACGTCTGTTATATTGACCCGATTTTTTTTACAGCAAAATAAATCGATCAACGAATAAAAGGTACGCTAGGGATAACAGGCTGATAATTTCTTAGAGTTCCTATCGAAGAGATTGTTTGGCACCTCGATGTCGGCTCATCATATCCTGGTGGAGCATACGCTGCCAAGGGTTCGGCTGTTCGCCGAATAAAATGGTACGTGAGCTGGGTTTAAAACGTCGTGAGACAGTTTGGTCCCTATCTACTGTACACTTTAAAAAAAAAATCAGGTTTACTTCAGTACGAGAGGACCGAGGACAACAAGCCAATTGTTATAAATTACTTAACACATTTAAGTAAGTTTAAAAGCTACGCTTGATAATGTAACCATACGTTAATATGGGAACTTTGTGATTTTTTTTTTTAAATAGGCCTGTTGACGAGAACAACGAAATGCGTGTCTGACGAACACTAAGAAACTAGAGGAGTCACTGAAGCATTATGCCTAATATAACTGATGTAAAAAACAAAAATTGGGGGTGGTGGCTGAGTGGTTAAAGCGGCAGACTGTAAATCTGTTGGGTGACCGTCGTTGGTTCGATTCCAACCCACCTCAGGATTAAAATATTAGTTAAAAAACTGCATTAGAAGGATGCCTACAATCTAAACTGTGCATGGTATTTAGTAGAACAAAACGCATTATATAAGTTAATACTACTATACGCACTAAAAATACTGAAGAAAACTTTTTTAGTAAGTATTTTTATTAAAATCAACTGAGATATAAGTAAGGATGACTGAAATATAGCAGAATTGAAGCAGACATAACTATTTGGAAAAGTAGACAATAAAGGTGATAGTCCTGAGTCTGAATAAAATGCGCCGCGCGGAGGTCCACTCAGGGCTCATCCCCCATGATTTGTCGGGTTCAATTCCCGAACGCGGCTTAGCTCGTATGGCGGAACTGGTAGACGCGTATGACTTAAAATCATATCCTACGGGGTGTTGGTTCGATTCCAGCTATGAGCAGACGTTTGTACAATTTATTCGTAAAACAAAACTATTTAATAAAAGTAGATACTCAAGGAATAGGCAGCTGGCCCGAGTTATTTTTTATTTTGCCATTTATATAAACATTTTAATTATTTATGGTATTTTTTACGTTATATACGGGCTAAGCATCTACCACAACTCATTCTTTTTTTTGGTTTTTTGTTCTTATTTGAGCTATATACTAAGCTTCTACCTTCGTATTAAAAAAATATAATAATTATGTTTACAAATATTTATAGTTTTGAATATTATAGGGTTTTTAAGTCAGGATTGTTGCTTGACTTTTTTGTAAAAAAATTGTTTTTGCAGTTAGCTTATTGTTCGTTTTTTGTTTTTAATATCATTTTTTCAGAAAAATACTTTATAGAGTTTCTGTTTTTACGACTAAAAAATTTTATTAAAGTAGTTCAAAAATATCTAGACAACTTTAGTAATGAATTTACTTATTCAGTTTTATCGTTGTTTATATTAACAGTAATATACTCGTTTGTACTATTATATTTAATAATTGATGCGTTTACACATGATGCCTGATATACTAGCTTACTATTACTATAGTGACGTGATTACTTTATTTATAAACTTCATATTTTTATTTCACATAGCTATTTCAATCTTTGTATTTAGTAGTAAGCATATATTTAAGAATTTATACACCAGCAACTGAATACTATATTACTTTTTATCCATTTGTTTATTATGCCTTTTTTACTATTTAAGTAAATTTACAATAAAATTACAGACCACTTCCTTATTTTTAGGTGATAATAAAAACGTAGCGCTTAGCTTTAGTAATGTTTTTGCTGATACTATTGTTTGTCTAGCCTTAATTACTTCTATAATAAGTTGAATATACCTAAGTGAGCGCTACATGTATAAAACTCACTTTTTTATATTTTATTTTTTTATATTTATTGTGTGTACTATAAACATGGTAAGCACACCAAATTTACTACTAATGTTTATCTTTTTTGAGTTTATTTTTTTACCATCTCTTTTTTTTGTTTACCAATTTGGGTATTCAAAAAAAGTGGATAAAACAATTAGTTACTTGTTAAAGTGAACATTTTCTGGTTCTTTTTTAGTATTATTAGCTATAGCTTACATGTATAGTACTTGTTTTACTTTAAACGTTCACGACCTTTCTATGATAAAATTTTCTGAGTTTGAGTTTACCACGTTATATGTACTGTTGTTTTTTGGGTTTGGGGTAAAGATACCAGTGTGGCCTTTTTACTATTGATTGACAAAAGTTCACGTAGAAGCTCCAGCTGGTTTTTCTATATTTTTAAGCGGATTTTTGGTTAAAACAGCGTTCTTTTGCCTAAGTGTTTTTTTTTTTTATTAAAATCCAAATATGTTTATATATTCAGCTTAACCTTTGTTATATGGGGGATATTAGACGCCTCAATACGAATGTGAACAAGCCCCGATATAAAGAAATTAGTAGCTTTCGCCACTGTTCAAGAAATGAATCTTATAATTTTGTTATTATTAGTTTTAGAACCTAGTAAATACTTAATGCTAAATTTATTTTTATTAGTTCATGGGTTGTTATCTAGTCTTTTTTTTTATCTTGTTGATCAGGTACAAAAGCAATATTTGTCGAGAAATCTTAATAGTATTAGCGGTGCTATTTACTTTTTACCAAATCTTTCTCTTATAATTTGAAGCTCTTTATTAGTCTTTAGGGGTTTTCCAATTTTTGTAAAGTTTTTTATTGAGTGAGAGCTTTTGTCAATGCTTTTAATAAACTATAAAATTATAGGCGTGGTGATCTTTCTTGTGTTTAGTATTTTTGGTGTTCTAGGTTTTTTTAGGGTTTGAATGTCTATTATGTATGGTCAGCCACAAAATTTAGGTATTTCTAGAGACATCTTAAAGCTTGATCTTATAGTTGGTTTTTTTTTATTATCCTCCTTATGCCTGTTAAGCTTTTGTCTACTTTATTTTTAAATATGTTTAGTGTTTTGACCACCTCCCTAAATGATCTAAAAGTGTATATTATAACTCTTAAAATTTGACAAACTACTATGCTATTTTATTTTATTTATTTATACGCACTACTAAACTTACTTGTTTTTTACCAAGTTCTTAACTAAATGTCACTAGTAATAATACTACTTAATTTTATAAATGCTTGCGTAGAGTTCTTAGTGTTGTATCACCTGGTTCTTTTATGCGCGGCACTGTTGATTGTGATTATCACCATAGTAAATAAATTTTTTGTTAAAAAGAATTTAAATTTTTTTTTCTATTACTTTATCATTTTATTTTTTGTATTTGTAGCTATCTACTGAACTATTGGTAAAACCTCTATCGTTTTTTATTGTTACTCTGGTTTAAACTACTATATAAATTGTATTTTTTTTTTTTTCACCGCCAGTGTTTTGTGTTTTATTTACGAAAGTACTCTTTTACAGTAATATGAAAGACTCGCGTCAGCGCACTATAGAATTTAAATTTGACGCAAAAAAATACGGAAAGTATTTCAAAACTATAAAAGATCAAGAAGTTATAAAAACCATGGACTTTATCTTGCCGATAGACTCCCTTTTTATATTTTCAATGTTGGCAAATTTTAAGATATTTACCACAACGCTAACTGCTGCAAATGAGCTTCACTTTTTATTACCCTCTTCTCATTATTTTTGATTTCACCTATGTCTAAGGGTAAACTTAACTAAAGTATACTTCCCCAGAGATATGTTCTGTAATATTAATGATTCAAAAGTTTTTTTATTGGTACCCACATCTTGTTACCTAACAAATTACAACGTAATGGTTCATACCGAATTTCTAACTGGTGACCCTGTAAAATCATTATCATTAATATTTTTTGGATTCAGTTGGGTTGAAAGAGAAGTGAAAGAATTTTTTAACATTTTTTTTTGGGGTTTAAAAGATACCAGAAGGCTTCTAACAGATTATGTGTCTTTATCAACAAATAATAGCGAATACAAAACTACACCCTATAATCACTTAATTCAAGACATAATCAATATAAAGTTGTTACAGTGACTATATATACTAGCTTACTTATTTTTGTGTTGCACAGTTTCTTTTATTTTCTTAAATAAAAATCTATTATCTTTAATTGTTATTAGCGAGGTTATCATTGTTTTACTTTACCTCTCTGGTTTGCTTTTATCTAGCTGTATAAATATGTATTTTTTAGTCGGCTTCTCTTTTTTTATCTTAATACTAGGGGGCTTAGAAATTGCGTTAAACCTACTTATAAGCATAATGACATAACTTATATATTTGCCGGATTTTTAACTGAGTATATTTACACACATATATATATACCAAAGTATTATGTTAATTTAAGCAAGTCTAAGTGTTTAAACTATGTTTGCAGGTTTAATACAGCTGTACTTTGCACCTTACATTTTTCGTTAAATACAACCACTAAATGTTACGAATTTTATATATTATCCTACGATACCTGTATCATACAGTTCGTTACTACACAATAGCTATAGTTTATCCAAACCTGTTACACTGAGTGGTGCGCTTTGTTAATTTACTAAGGAGAAATTGTGCGAAAATTTATACCTTCTTTTTTTGTGTAATTCTTATCTCAGTCATTTTTTTAATCGCAACAATGCAGATACCACCACTAAATGTTAAGACTTTTCTTTAAAAAACGTATTACTACCCTCCAACGTGAAAATACCATAATGTTTTACTCACGCACATTAAACGCTTTCCGTAAAACATTTTTTGAAAGCTATCTTTTTTTTAATTCAAACTTTCACATTACGTTACCTAAGCGCCAACAATACTTCACATTTTTTAATTTAAACACTTCAAAGAATACTAATTTTAGTGCAGGTAGATACTTATTAACCATGGGCTATAAATCTAAATTTTTTAAAAGACAACCAAAGAACGCACTTACTATAATATTGCAATTAAAGCGTAATTTCCAAAATTTATTAAGGTTAATTTATATGTTTTCTTTAAAAAATTTTAATCATAGGCAATTCACATTTTTTAAAAAGTTTAATGTAATTGTTAAGCCAGAAATAAAATACTTGATTCACAAGCGTTCATTTATACCTAGATTTTTGCCTAAACGACGTATACGGCGTAGGGTGCTGCGAATAATAAATAGAAAGTAGTAGAAATTGAATTTAATTTTTATACTTAACCATTATAACTACGCAGTCAGGTTATACATGTATAAAACAGAACTATGATATAACTTTACAGCTTCATTAGTTAACTCTACTTTAAATTTTTTAATAGTTTTGCTTTTTGTTATGTTTTTTTATAAAATATTTATTAGGCTGCTACTTTTTACTTTTTTTATAAAAAGTTTCCCCTTTATTCATAAATACGCGATTTTAGCTATACCGCAACAGTTATTAATAGGTTACAACGTAATACACCCCCCTCTTTTTTATATATCTTTTCTCGTGATCATTTTTAGCGTAGTTGAGTCTCAGGTTTTTTTTAGAGTGATATACGCCATGCTTTGTGGTTTTTTAGCACTTTTGTTGGGGGGTAC
>JBAOIG010000004.1:0-80000 GCA_037045155.1 Thermomicrobiales bacterium | reverse complement strand
CTGGGCAGGCATCAGCCCCTATACGTCCGGTTTCCCGTTCGCAGAGACCTGTGTTTTTGGTAAACAGTCGCCTGGGCCGCTTCACTGCAACCCCCTCCCGCTCCGGTTCGCGAGGAACCATCACGGTACCGGGGCCCACCTTCTCCCGAAGTTACGGTGGTAATTTGCCGAGTTCCTTAACGAGGGGTCTCCCGTCCACCTTGGTCTATTCGACCTGCCCACCTGTGTCGGTTTGCGGTACGGGCACAGATCACCTGGCTAGAGGCTTTTCCTGGCAGTTCAGGCCCAACCCACTTGGCCGGGGTGTCCCCCGACCTCGCCATCGCCTCTCGGTCATCGTCGCGGGGGATTTGCCTCCCGCGGCTCCCTACCGGCTTGGACGGATTGCTCCGCTGGGCCTGCCGCCCTGCGTCCCCCCATCGCTCGTAACGGGGATCTGTGGTACGGGAATATTCACCCGTTGTCCATCGCCTACGCCTTGCGGCCTCGGCTTAGGCCCGACTCACCCGCAGCTGATCAGCATGGCTGCGGAACCCTTGGGCATTCGGTGGGGCGGATTCTCACCGCCCTTGCGCTACTCATACCGGCATTCGCACTCGTCGCCGCTCCAGCCGTGCTCCCGCTCGACCTTCTCTGCTGACGACGACGCTCCCCTACCATACGATGCATTGCTGCATCCTATCCGCGGCTTCGGTGCTGGCCTTGAGCCCCGGTACATTGTCGGCGCCAGCGCACTCGACCAGTGAGCTATTACGCACTCTTTCAAGGGTGGCTGCTTCTAAGCCAACCTCCTGGTTGTCTGTGCACGCTGACAGCCTTGTCCACTTAGGCCAGACTTGGGGACCTTAGCCGGCGGTCCGGGCTGTTTCCCTCTCGACGACGAAACTTAGCTCCCGCCGTCTCACTCCCGATGGATCGGCGCCGGCATTCGGAGTTTGGTTGGGGTCAGTAAGCGGGAAGCCCCATCGCCCATCCAGTGCTCTACCTCCGGCGTCGCCTGACATCGAGGCTGGCCCTAAAGCCATTTCGGGGAGAACCAGCTATCTCCAGGTTCGCTTGGCATTTCACCCCTACCCACAGCTCATCCGCGCCTTTTGCAACAGACGTCGGTGCGGGCCTCCACGCGCTCTTACACGCGCTTCACCCTGGCCATGGGTAGATCACCTGGTTTCGGGTCGACCGCCCGCGACGTGATAGCCGAAGCTATCGTTCGCCCTGTTCGGACTCGGTTTCCCTCTGGCGCCGGGTATTGCTCCCTCAACCGCGCCACGGACGGTCACTCGCCGGTTCGTTCTACAAAAAGCACGCCATCAGCCTGCCCGTCCCGTAGGCCGGGCAACAGCCTCTGACAGTATGTCGGCACACGGTTTCAGGATCTATTTCACTCCCCGCGCCGGGGTGCTTTTCACCATTCCCTCACGGTACTGTTCGCTATCGGTCGCCTGCGGTATTTAGCCTTGGAGGGTGGTCCCCCCTGCTTCCGGCGGGATATCACGTGTCCCGCCGTACTCCCGGATTCCTGACCGAGTCCGTCGCTTTTCCCCTACGGGACGCTCGCCCTCTTCGGTGGCCCGTTCCAGTGGCCTTCGGGTAAGCGGCGGATTGATAACTCGGTGCGGGTGCTGCCGCCCCCGCTCCAGGCCCGTCCAACCCCAGACGACCATCGCCGGCAGGCTGTGCCAGCCGTCTGGTTTCGGCTTCTCCCGTTTCGTTCGCCACTACTCCGGGAATACTCTCTTTTCCTCGGGGTACTCAGATGTTTCACTTCCCCCGGTGCCCTTCACCCGGCCTATGTGTTCAGCCGGGGATGACGGAGGTCCACCTCCGCCGGGTTGCCCCATTCGGACATCCTCGGATCATTGCGTGCCCGCCGCTCCCCGAGGCGTATCGTCGCGTGGCCACGTCCTTCATCGGCCGCAGGCGCCAAGGCATCCACCGTGTGCCTTCGACGCGGTTCTTCTTCGTCTCCCGCGTCCCACGTTCTCTCCACCACCAGCACGCGCCTCGCGCGTCTCCCGGCCACCCGGTCGACCACGCCGGCCACCTGCCAGCAGTCCTCACACGATCGACAGCCCGGCTTGGCTGTCGTCGCGCGCATCCTCCACTTGGTAAGGTGCCGGTGGAGCTGCGGGGATTCGAACCCCGGACCTCCGCCGTGCAAAGGCGGCGCTCTCCCAACTAAGCTACAGCCCCGTCTCGACGACTCCACTCGCCGCCCGCCTTCCCTGTCCGGGAACAGCGGTGGGCGTTCGTGGACTCGAACCACGGGCCTCACCCTTATCAGGGGTGTGCTCTAACCAGCTGAGCTAAACGCCCCCAGGCCGTGGCTCCGGCTGAAGCCACGCGCTGGCGCCGTGCCAACTGAGCCGTGATGCCCCCGTGCGAACCAGAAACTTGAAAAGCGGATTCAGTGTCTGCGGTCAGTGTGTGGTCGCCCCTCCCCGTCCGACCCCATCCGCCCAGGCCCTCCCCCCGGTTTGTGCCGGGGCTCGTCAGGCGTGGGATGGTGGATGACGGCGGCGGGTGACTCGCGGTGCGACCGTTGACCTGGAAGGGATCCGTCCTCGATGACTCGAGACCCGGATCCGGCTCCCTAGAAAGGAGGTGATCCAGCCGCAGCTTCCGCTACGGCTACCTTGTTACGACTTCGTCCCAGTCACCAACCCCACCCTCGGCGGCTGCCTCCTTGCGGTTGGCCCACCGACTTCAGGTGTTGCCGGCTTCCATGACGTGACGGGCGGTGTGTACAAGGCCCGGGAACATATTCACCGCGGCAATGCTGATCCGCGGTTACTAGCAACTCCGCCTTCATGAGGGCGAGTTGCAGCCCTCAATCTGAACTGAGACCGGGTTTGGGGGATTGGCTCCGCGTTACCGCTTGGCAGCCCACTGTCCCGGCCATTGTAGCGTGTGTGTCGCCCAGGGCGTAAGGGCCATGCTGACTTGACGTCATCCCCACCTTCCTCCGGTTTGGTCCGGCAGTCTCGCTAGACACACCATGGTAACTAGCGACGAGGGTTGCGCTCGTTGCGGGACTTAACCCAACATCTCACGACACGAGCTGACGACAGCCATGCAGCACCTGTCTCACCGCTCCCGAAGGCACTCCTCCCTTTCAGGAGGATTCGGTGGACGTCAAGCCCTGGTAAGGTGTTGCGCGTTGCGTCGAATTAAACCACACGCTCCGCTGCTTGTGCGGGCCCCCGTCAATTCCTTTGAGTTTTAGCCTTGCGGCCGTACTCCCCAGGCGGGGCACTTACTGCGTTAGCGCCGGCACGGCAGGGGTCAACTCCCGCCACACCTAGTGCCCATCGTTTACTGCGTGGACTACCGGGGTATCTAATCCCGTTCGCTCCCCACGCCTTCGCGCCTCAGCGTCAGGTCAGGTCCAGGCGGCCGCCTTCGCCACTGGTGTTCCTCCGGATCTCTACGCATTTCACCACTACACCCGGAATTCCACCGCCCTCTCCCTGCCTCCAGCCAGTCCATCTCGACGAACCCTCCCCCGTTGAGCGGGGGGCTTTCACCGCCGATGCGACCGGCCGCCTGCGCGCCCTTTACGCCCAGTAATTCCGGACAACGCTCGGCCCCTACGTCTTACCGCGGCTGCTGGCACGTAGTTAGCCGGGCCTTCTTCCGGGGGTACCGTCACTTCCTTCGTCCCCCCGAAAAGCGGTTTACACCCCGAAGGGCGTCCTCCCGCACGCGGCGTTGCTCCGTCAGGCTTTCGCCCATTGCGGAAAATTCCTTGCTGCTGCCTCCCGTAGGAGTCGGGGCCGTGTCTCAGTCCCCGTGTGGCTGGTCGTCCTCTCAGACCAGCGACCGATCACCGCCTTGGTAAGCCATTACCCCACCAACTAGCTAATCGGACGCAGCCCCCTCCAGGCGCGACCCCCGAAAGGGCCTTTCCTCACCTCCGTCCCCAGAGATGAGCGTATGCGGTCTTACACCCCGTTTCCGAGGCCTATCCCCCACACCTGGGCAGGTTAGCTACGCGCTCCTCACCCGTCCGCCACGGTCGACGCCCGAAGGCGCTCCCGTTCGACTTGCATGCATTAGGCACGCCGCCAGCGTTTATCCTGAGCCAGGATCAAACTCTCCATCATGACTCGTCCCGGCTACGCATCACTGCGCCCCGGTGACTCGTGTCCTGCTTCGTGATTCTGTGCCTGACTTCAGCACACAGACCCCACTCCACATTAGTCACTCGCCCGCACGTTGGCATCACGGCTCAGTTGGCAAGGTGCTGCTTCGACCCCGCTGGTCTGCCGCCGAGCCTTGCGTCATCTCGACGCAACACCCTTGAGCCGCACACCGCACGGTGGCGAAGCCTCGGAAGTATAGCCACCACCCTAACCCCTGTCAAGGCGATTTCGGAATGGATCTGGCCAACTTCCACCCCCGTCCCCGACCAAGGCCGGGCACCGGGGAATCGAAAGTATAAACCCCCCTGACTCGCTGTCAAGGGGGTTATCGATTGACATGACTTCTTCGCGCGTGGGCTATCAGGCTGCCAATCGGCGGATGATGGCGTCCGCCATCTCGGAGGTGCCGGTGGCCTTCGAACGGTCGCGATCCGGGCGCAGATCGTAGGTGACGTCCGTGCCGGCCTTGACGACTTCGGCGACCGCTGACTCTACTGCCTTGGCGGCCGACAACTCCCCCATATGCCGAAGCATCATCGCGCCGCTGAGAATCGTTGCCGATGGGTTTGCCTCGTTCTTGCCGGCGTGGGTCGGGGCGCTGCCGTGGATCGGCTCGAAGATGGCGGCGTACTCTCCGATATTCGCGCTCGGCGCAACGCCAAGCCCGCCAACCATGCCGGCCGTCAGGTCGCTGAGCACGTCACCATACAGGTTCGGCATGACCAGGACATCGTAATCCTCCGGTCGCTGCACGAGCTGCATACACATGTTGTCGACGATTCGATCGTTGTATTCGATTTGAGGGTAATCCTTGGCGACCTCTTGCGAGACGCGGAGGAACAGTCCATCGCTGAACTTCATGATATTTGCTTTGTGGACCGCGGTCACCAGCTTGCGTTCGTTCTTGACTGCATAGTCGAACGCGTACCGAACGATCCGCTCGGAGTTCTCGGGGGTGATCGACTTGATCGAGATGGCGGCCGACGCCGGCACCTTGCGCGGACTGAGACGGTTGATCGTGTCGATCAGCTCTTTGGTGTCGGCCTGGCCGGTGTCGAACTCGACTCCGGCGTAGAGGTCTTCCATGTTCTCGCGAACGACGACGAGATCGATGTTACTGAAGACCGAGCGCACCCCCTCGTATGTGCGGGCCGGGCGCAGGTTCACGTAGAGGTCTAGCGCATGGCGCAACGCAACGTTGACGCTTCGGAACCCGCCTCCCAGCGGAGTCGTCAGCGGGCCTTTTAGCGCGATCGAGTTCTTGCGGATTGATTCCAGCACTGCGTCGGGCAGGACGTCCCCCGATTTCTCGAGCGCGGTCATCCCCGCTTCCTGGACGTCCCATTCGAAGGCAATCCCGGTCGCCTCGAGGACACGCCGCGTTGCGGTCGATACCTCCGGCCCAATTCCGTCACCCGGGATCAGTGTCACCTGATAGGCCATAGCAGTCGACCCTCCTCGCGTTACTCAAACCGTCACCGATGGCGCAGTCACGGATTCAACTTCCCTGTCCCACAGGCATTCTAGGCCCGCGCAAAAACAGGTGTCAAACCGGGGCGGCGCGCCTACAATGTGTAGTATGAGGAATTGCAGGCAGGCCCGATGAGCGACCGGTCGTTTCGGCAACGTTTCGGGGCGCTCGAACGCGACACAACAGCCAGGCAGCGCCCGCGTCTGGCGGATGACGCCTGGCCATTACCAGCGGGTGGCCGGCTGATCGAGACTGCCGCGGGTCCCTGTGTCGTGATCGAGCGTGTCATATCGGGCGAGCCAGTGACGTTGGCGTTCGAACGGTTCGCCGCCGCAGCGACCTATGGCGATCGATATCGTCCCCCCGACCAGTTGATCTTCCTGGACACTGAGACGACCGGGTTATCGGGTGGCACCGGAACCTACGTTTTCCTTGTAGGGCTTGGTCGGTTTATCGGTCGCGACTTTCTGCTGCGCCAGTTCTTCATGCGCCATCCCGGAGATGAGCGGCCGCTGCTCAGCGGTCTGGCGGACTCAATGCAAGACGCCAGTAGCCTCGTTACCTATAACGGTCGTTCGTTTGATGTGCCGCTACTAGACACACGCTACCGAATGCATGCGGAAACATTCCCATCGCCCGGGCAGCATATTGACCTGCTGACATCGGCCCGTGCGATCTGGAAGCACCGGCTCCCGAACTGCGCGCTCGGCACGATCGAACAGCAGGTTCTCGGCATCTCGCGCGGGGTCGATGCTCCGAGTTGGATGATCCCGCAGCTATATTTCGACTACTTGCGGACGCGCCGGGTTGACGATCTCACCGCGGTCTTCGAACACAACCAGGCGGATGTCCTGACGCTTGCCCGACTCACCGCGATGGTTCAGGCGTACGAGACCGGTCTGGATCGCCCGACCGATGCAATCGACCGACTCGCGCTCGCGATCCATCGATGGCGTATTCAAAGTTCGGACACGACCCTTGATGAGCTGAAAGCAGGCTGGCCGATTCTGACGATTCCGGCAACGCTGCGGCTTCGCGCGGTGCGCGAGCTGTCGGTGACCTTGAAGCGACAGCGGCGCTATGACGAGGCGCGAGCCATCTGGCAGCAGGCGCTGGCCGATCCGAGCCGCGAGATCAGGGTTCATGCCGCCGAGGAGCTCGCCAAGTATCTCGAGCACCGGGTGGGTGATCATGAGCTGGCCCTGACAATTGCGCGCCGCGGCGCCGATGGCGCTGCGATGGCCGGCGACGTCGAAGCTTCGGCTGCGTTCGAACGACGGCTGCGGCGTCTCGAGCGGAAGATCCATCGCTGGCAGGGTGACCATTTGGTCGGAGGGGGATAATCTGAACATCATGACCGACACCGCTCGATTGAAGCCGGTCATCCTCGTGGTTCTCGACGGTTGGGGACTGGCGCCGCCGGGACCCGGCAATGCGATCGCACAGGCCGACACGCCGATCTTCGACCGGTTGTGGACATCATTCCCGCACACGACGCTACGGACTTCCGGTAGGGATGTTGGCTTACCCGATGGCCAGATGGGAAACTCGGAGGTCGGGCATCTGAACCTCGGCGGTGGGTTTGTCGTCTATCAGTCGATCACGCGGATCGATCTGGCGATCGAGGACGGATCGTTTTTCAGTAACCCCGGGCTGGTGCGCGCTGCTGAACGCGCCCGCGATAGCCAAGGCACTCTCCACCTCGTCGGACTCGTGTCCGATGGTGGCGTCCATTCGCACATTCGGCACCTGGACGCGCTACTGCAACTCGCCGCCGCGCACGACGTCGACCGAGTCGCGATACACGCGATCCTCGACGGGCGCGATACGTCGCCAACCGGTGGCGTCGATTATCTGCGTCAGGTCGAAGGAATGATCACCGAGCATGGCGTTGGACAGATTGCGTCGGTTATCGGCCGCTACTTCGCGATGGATCGCGATCGCCGCTGGGATCGAACGCGCAAGGCCTACGATCTGATGGTCCGCGGCGACGGCTCGATCGCAGACGATCCTGTGGCTGCTATCGAGCAGAGCTACCGAGCGGGCACGACGGATGAGTTCATCGAGCCGATCTCGGTGCGTGAGCCGACAGCAGATCCAGCCGTCATACGTGACGGCGATTCAGTGATCTTCTTCAACTTCCGGGCGGATCGCGCGCGACAGTTAACTCAGGCGTTGGTTGGTCCCCCGATCGAGGGCGTCGAATTTCCCGACCGGCCGACCAATCTCGATTTTGTCGCAATGACCGAATTCGCCGATTATCTTCCCACGCAGATCGCGTTCCCGGCCATTGAGATCACCTCTCCAATCGCCCGAGTGATATCAGAGGCCGGCCTTCGCCAGCTTCACGTTGCTGAGACAGAGAAGTATGCCCACGTCACCTACTTCTTCAACGGCGGCCGCGAGGAGCCGTTTGACGGGGAGGATCGGGCCATGATTCCCTCCCCGAAGGTGCCGACCTACGATCTGCAGCCGGAGATGAGCGCGGCAGGAGTTGGCGACGCCGTCGTGACGGGAATTGAGGCTGGGACGTACGACTTCATCGTGGTCAATTTTGCGAACTGCGATATGGTCGGCCACACCGGCGTGATCCCTGCTGCAGTCGTTGCAACTGAGACTGTCGATGCCCAGCTCGGACGAATCGTCGATGCCACGCTCGCAGCGGGCGGGGTCGTTCTGGTGACGGCAGATCATGGCAACGCGGAGGAAGAGCTCGTCCCGGGCAGTAGCGATCCAATGACGGCACACACAACCAACCCGGTGCCATTCGTTGTCGTCGCCCCGGACGACGTGTTGTCGCGAGTGGCGGCACTACCTGACTCCGGCCGGCTCGCGGATGTTGCGCCAACCGTGTTGAAGCTTCTGGACATTGCCCCGTCGGCGGATATGACCGGCAAGCCACTGTTCAGCCTGAAATCAGAGGGGATGGAATGACGCGGCCTCGTGCGGATCTGATTGTCCGGAATGCGTCGGAGCTTCTGACCTGCGCTGGAGAGAGGGACCCTGGCATCGTGCGCGAAGGAGCGCTGGCCGTTGCCGGGGATGAGATTCTGGTCGTTGGCACATGGGACGATGTCGCAGCAGCGGTTGATCTCGATGGCGCCGTCGTCATCGATGCTGGCGGCAACGTCGTCATGCCCGGGTTCGTCGATTGCCATACGCATGTCGTCTTCGGAGGAAGCCGTGTTGACGAGTATTCGGCCAAGCTGACCGGAGGCGATCTCAACGTCCTGCGCGCGGCTGGTGTGCCGGTCGGCATCGTTGGGACCGTCGATGCGACTCGACGACTGGGTGTCGATGGACTCGTCGCGGAGGCGCTCCCGCGTGTCGAAGAAATGCTGCTGGCCGGCACGACAACGATCGAGAGCAAGAGCGGCTACGGTCTTGAGACTGCGGCAGAGATCGACATGCTACGCGCTGGCCGGGAGATCGGGCGTCGGCTACCGGTTGATATTGTCAGCACGTTTCTCGGCGCTCATGCCGTTCCGGTTGGCGTCGATCGCGCGAGATACGTCGACATGATCGTGAGTGACATGATCCCGCGCGTCGCTGATGAGCAGTTGGCCGAGTTCTGCGACGTCTACTGCGAGCCCGGCTATTTCGACAACAGTGACACCGAACGCATCCTCGAGGCCGGGCTGGCATCTGGCCTCCGACCGAAGATCCATGTCGATCAGTATTCGCATACCGGCGCTGCTGGTCTGGTGGCGAAGTTGGGGTGTGTGTCGGCGGATCATCTCAACTACACGACACCGGAGGAGATGAAGACGCTCGCTCGCGCTGGTGTTGTTGGCGTCCTCATGCCCTCGATCGATTTCGCCGTCGATCATCCCCGTCTCGCCGATGGCCGAGCAATGCTGACCGCCGGAATGCGGATTGCGCTCGCGACCGACATCTGCCCTGGCGGCTGGATGCCGAGCATGCAGCTCGTCGTCGCCCTCGGCTGCCGCTTTTACCGATTGTCACCAGGCGAGGCGATCCTGGCCGCGACGCGGGGAGCCGCCGAGGCTGTTGGTCGTGGCGGGAGAATCGGCACGCTCGCGCCGGGCGCTTTGGCCGATATCATCGTGCTGGATGTCCCACGTCACGAGGATATTGCCTATCGCTTTGGGCGCAATGCTGTGCGAACCGTCGTCAAGAGCGGGCGCGTTGTCGTTGAAGATGGCCGGCTGGTCTAGCCGGCTGGCAAGAGCCCTGACGCCGGCGATGATGGCTGACGAGAGCGAAGGCGCCGAACAAGGAGAGACATGGTGAGTGGACGATCGGGTCGATACCGCGTTGAGCATCTGCACCAACCAGACGGTTGGCTTTCTCCAGCCTACCTGTCTGTCGACGAGCGAGGATTCATTGATACTGTCTCGGGGACCCAGCCGGCAGATTGGGCAGAGTCCGACATTGAGCGGATCAATGGCTTCGTCATCCCCGGTATGCTCAATGTCCATTCTCACGTCCATCAGCGTGGCCTCGCCGGCCGCGTCGAGCCGCCGACGAATACGACGATCGAGGAGAGCTTCTGGACCTGGCGCACCAGGATGTACGACTTCGCCAACCGGCCGTCTCCGGAGGAGTTCGAGGCGCTAGCCGCTCAGGCATTTCTGGACATGGTGTCGGCAGGATTCACGAGCGTCGGCGAGTTTCATTACCTTCACAACGCCCCGGATGGCCGGCAATACGATGATGTGGCCGAGATGTCTACCCGCGTAATATCGGCAGCGGAAATGGTCGGGATCGGGCTCACCATGCTGCCGACGCTCTATACCAGAGCCGGAATTGGCCGGCCGCTAGCGCCGGAGCAACGTCGCTTCATCCTCGCTCCGGACACATGGGCGCAACTCGTCGCTGATCTTGTCGCCGCGTCGGCTGGCAATGATCTGCTGTATCCGGGTATCGCGCCGCATTCACTCCGGGCCGTCGATGCCGCCGAGCTTTCCGGGATCGTGTCGGAGTTGGTGTCGCTCTATCCCGACCTGCCGGTTCACCTCCATGTTGCGGAGCAGACACGGGAGGTCGAAGAGTGCCTGGCGGGGCTGGGCAAGCGACCGGGTGAGTGGCTGCTGAACCACTTCGATATCGATAATCGCTGGACGTTTATTCATTCAACGCATTGCGACGCCGATGAGCGCAAGGGCATGAGCGCGGCAGGTGTAGTCGCCGGCCTTTGCCCCACCACCGAGGCAGAGCTCGGGGATGGGATCTTCCCGTTGGGCGATTACAGCGGGATCCGAGGAGTCTGGGGCATCGGAACGGATAGCAACAATCGGATTAGTGTCGCCGAACAGTTGCGCCTGCTCGCGTTCAGTCAGCGCCTCACGAACCGAAGCCTCTTCACTCTGCCGAATCGCGGAACTGGTGGTGTCCAGCCGGGACGACAACTCTACGATCAGGCGCTGGAGGGCGGAACACGAGCGCTGCGCCAACCGGTTGGGGCGATCGTGCCGGGCCGGCGTGCCGACTTCGTCGTGCTCGACCCGAATGACGCGGCGCTGATCAGCCACGGGCCAGACACTGTGCTTGACGGGCTTATCTTCAACGGCACATCATCCGCCATTCGGGATGTCTACGTTGGCGGTCTGCGCGTGGTGAAGGACGGTCACCATCTGGCCGAGGACGTAATTTTCGCGAGATACCGCGCGACGATCGCCCGCCTCACATCGTGACGATCGCCCGCGGCACCGAAGCCGCGGGCGATCATGTTCAGCTCTCCAGACGCCGGCCAAATGCCCTGCGGCCCGCGAAGATCGCCGCGCCGCCAAGTTGCTCCTCGATTCGCAGGAGCTGATTGTATTTCTCGACCCGATCCATCCGCGACGGCGCGCCAGTCTTGATCTGGCCGGCGTTCGTCGCAACGACCAGGTCGGCAACGAACGAGTCGGCTGTCTCGCCCGATCGGTGGGAGATCACTGCTGTGAACCCGTTGCGGTGCGCTAGCTCGATGGCATCGAGTGTTTCGGTGAGTGTGCCGATCTGGTTCAGCTTCACGAGAATCGAGTTGCCGGCTGCCTCCCGAATGCCGCGTGCCAGCCGTTCGGTGTTGGTCACGAACAGGTCGTCGCCGACGAGTTGCACTGCGGATCCGAGCCGCTCGGTCAGCCTCTTCCAGCCGGCCCAGTCATCTTCGGCCAGCCCATCCTCGATCGAGATGATCGGATACTCGGCGAGCGCGTCGGCATACCAGTCGACCATCTCCTCGACGGTGAGTGTGCGCCCCTCGCCGCGCAGATGGTACTTGCCTGCCTCGAAGAACTCCGTTGAGGCCGGATCCATCGCGAGCATGATGTCTTCGCCCAGCGTGAAACCGGCGCGCTTGATCGCCTCCGCAATCAGCTCCAGCGCCTCGCGATTCGAGCCGAGGCTTGGAGCGTAGCCGCCCTCGTCGCCGACCGACGTCGCGTATCCGTGTTCGGAAAGGACGTTCTTCAGGCTGTGGAAGACCTCAGTCCCCCAGCGGAGACACTCGCTGAAGCTCGATGCCCCAACCGGCATCACCATGAACTCCTGAAAATCGACACTCGAACCGGTTGCGTGCTTGCCACCGTTCAGAATGTTGAGCATCGGAACTGGGAGTGTCGCGGCGTTTGGCCCGCCGAGGTAGCGATAGAGCGGAAGCTCGCTCGCGGCAGCGGCCGCGCGGGCGACGGCCATCGACACGCCCAGTATCGCGTTCGCGCCCAGGTTACCCTTGTTGTCCGTGCCATCGAGGTCGATCATCAGATGGTCGATCTGCCGCTGGTCGGTGGCGTCCATACTGTCGAGCGCGGGTCCGATCACCTCGTTCACGTTCGTAACCGCCGTCAGGACGCCCTTGCCGCCATAGCGGTTGGCGTCACCGTCGCGGAGCTCGACCGCCTCGAACTGGCCCGTCGACGCGCCGGATGGCACGGCAGCGCGACCGAACGACCCGTCCTGCAGGGTGACATCGACCTCGACCGTCGGGTTCCCGCGTGAGTCGAGGATCTCTCTTGCCCAGATCGAATCTATCGCCGTGCTCTTCCAGCCAGACACCATATTCGCCCTCCACTGCCGATCGTCGTGCCTGCCCGCGCGCATCGCGCGTGTTCTGCGGCTATCGTACCTGTTTCGCTGCATACTGCTCCACACGCGCGTCATGGCGTGCTGCGGTTCTCTCTACAGGTGTTCGTCTTTGGGCCGCCAGGCGGGAAAGGATCGACGGGATTGACGCAGGACACGCTGGAAGTGCGCTTCCTCTCGCAGAATGAGCAAACGGCCGTGTCCGTCGGACATCACATCGCCCAGTTTATTCAGGCTGCGCGCTCGACACTCGATATCGCGGTTTATGACATGCGGCTCAGTGGACCTCTGCGCGACATCATCGCGTCGGCGCTCGATGACCGCGCAAGGGCGGGTGTCCGCATCCGGATTGCCTATGACGCGGAGAAGCCAGAGCAGCCGGATCTTCTTCATGGAGCAGACCCTGCTGAATCGGGCACCGAGCAGCTTGTGGAGTCCCTTGGCTACGACTCATGCGGGATCGACGGTCGAAAGCTGATGCACCACAAGTACATCGTTCGGGACGCCGGCCTGCCGAACGGCGCGGTCTGGACCGGATCAACGAACTTCACCGATGATTCCTGGACGCTCCAGGAGAACAACATCCTGCATGTCTACTCAGCCCGCATCGCGGGGTGGTATGCGCGCAACTTTGCCGAGCTGTGGGAGGATGGCAACTTCGAAGGCAGCGGTGATTTCACAACCGAACCGGTCGATACGTTGTACAAAGGCGAGCCAGCAAGCATCCGAGTCGAATTCTCTCCGGGTCGCGGCGAAGAGATTGGCGATCGGATTGCGGCAATCGTGCAAGCGGCCCGTAGCCGGATCCTCATATGCAGCATGCTGTTGAACGCGTCCTCATTGTTGCAGGCGCTCGAATCAGTGCTCAATGCGGGAGACGTATCGATCGCCGGTGTTTATGACCGAACGCAACAGGCATCAGTCCTCGACCAATGGGAGACAGTGCCGCACAACACGTGGAAGATCCCGGCGATCCGGGAGATTGTGGCAAAAGCGGGACTGGTGGGAAAGAACTCGACGCCATACAGCCCGACGACTCCGCATGACTTCATGCATGCGAAAGTGCTCATTGTCGATGACACGGTGATCAGTGGCTCCTACAACTTCAGCCGAAGCGCGACCCTCAACGCTGAGAACATTCTGATTATCGACTCCCCGGCGCTGGCGGCGGACTACGCCAGCTTCATCTCGCACCTTATCCAGAAGTACCGGGCCGCGTCGATCCCGTTGTAGCGCCCGCCTGAGGCTGTGATGGATGCCGTCTCACGGTGACGTTGCTATACTGGCGGACAATAACAGAGCAGCGTCGATGGAGACGGGTTGCGGAGCAGGTCACCGACAGGGATGCCAGGCCGATCCGACTGAGAGCCGGCTCGGATGTCCGCCGCAACGTTCACTCCGTAGCTGGACGGTGAAAGCCCGTGGGGCAATTAGTCGTCTCCGGTCGCTCCCCGTTACTGGAGCCCGCCTGGTGTGGATCGAGATTCACAACGGGTGACTGAGGCCGGCCCGTGCAAGCGACCGGCGAATCAGGGTGGTATCGCGAGATCGCTCTTCGCCCCTGGCGGAGGACGGTCTTTTTTTGTTGTATCGCGCCCGAGGGCTGATTCGCACAATCGGTGAGGGAGAGAACGATGAGCGGGACATTGTCTGACCTGTCACGGGATGCGCTGAGCGCGCTCGCGCAGGTCACCGACGAGGCCGGCCTTGCTGGCTGGCATCGCGAAATGCTCGGCCGAAAAGGCAGCCTGAGCGAGGCATTGAAAGGTCTTGCTGAACTGGATGCCGACGCGCGTCGCGCGCGTGGCCGCGAGCTGAACGCGCTCAAGCAGGAACTCGAGGTGGCCTTCGAGTCACGCCAGGCGGCGATCCAGTCGGAGCTGCTTGACTCACGGTTGCTCGCTGAGTCGATTGATGTCTCGCTGCCCGGACGCAAACCTGCGGTCGGTAGTCTCCACCCGATCACTTCCATGATCCGCGAGGTCAGCGAGATCTTCGCGCATCTCGGATTTCAAACGGTCGAGGGGCCGGAAGTCGAGTTGGCCGAATACTCGTTCGACATGCTGAATATCCCGAAGGATCATCCTGCCCGTGACGTCTGGGACACGATCTTCATCGACACCGACCAGGTCGAGATCACGCTTCGCCCGCATACGTCCCCGATGCAGGTCCGCACGATGCTTCAGCAGGAACCGCCGGTTCGGGTCGTCGTGCCGGGCCGCACCTATCGGTACGAGGCGCAGGACGCGACACACGAGTGGCACTTCCATCAGATCGAAGGTCTGGCAATAGACCGCGCGATTACGATGACTGACCTGAAGGGAACACTCGCGGAGTTCGCGCGCCAGATGTTTGGCGCCGAGCGGAAGGTGCGCTTTCGCTGCGACTTTTTCCCCTTCGTCGAACCTGGTGTCGACATGTCGATCGACTGCCCGTTCTGCGGCGGGCGCGGCTGCCGAACCTGCAAGAACAGCGGCTGGATCGAATTGCTCGGCGCTGGAATGGTCCACCCAAACGTGCTTGCGAATGTCGGATACGACGCTGACGCGTACACCGGATGGGCATTCGGCATGGGCGTCGAGCGGCTGGTGATGCTCAAGTACAACGTCCAGGATATCCGCCAGTTCTATGGCAACGATCTGCGCTTTTTGTCGCAGTTCGGCCGGGCGCGGCTCTGACGTTGTTCCTGCGAACCGTTGACTGCGGCGGCGGGGTTGCCCGTCGAAGCCTGGAGGAGTGATATATGCGCGTACCCGTTCGCTGGCTCCGTGATATGGTCGACACCGAACTCCCAACGACTGAGATTGCCCACCGACTGACGATGGCCGGCCTGGAGGCCGAGAGCGTCACCCGCGTTGGCGAGGAGTGGGAGTACGTCTTCGTCGGCGAAGTCATCGCCGTTGTGCCTCACCCCGACGCGGATCGCCTCGTTCTGGCAACCGTCCACGCCGGCCCGCATCAGCTCACTGTCGTCACCGGCGCGCCGAATATTCTGCCGGGCCAGAAGATCGCGCTCGCGCTCGTTGGCGCGCGATTGATCGATCCCTATGTCGACACGCTGCAATACAAGACGCTCAAGGCCAGCAAGATTCGTGGGGTGAAGTCCGAGGGGATGGTCTGCTCCGAGAAGGAGCTCGGCATGTCGGAAGAGCATGAGGGTATCCTCGTGCTGCCGGACGACGCCCCGGTCGGCGTACCGCTTCGCGATTACCTCGGCGATGACGTCATCGAGTTCGAGATCACGCCAAACCTGGTTCACGCCTTCTCGGTCGTTGGCATCGCGCGGGAATTGGCGGCGATTCTCGATCTCACCGCCCGGAACGTTCCGACGGTCGACCTGTCGACAATGCCGCGCGATGACTCTCGCGTCGTCATCGAGGCGCCGGACCTGTGTGCCAGGTACGCGCTGGCGGTGATCGAGGACATCACCGTCGGGCCGTCGCCGGACTGGATGCAGCGCCGGCTGACCCTGGCCGGGATGCGTCCGGTGAACAGCATCGTCGATATCACGAATTACGTCATGCTCGAGGTCGGGCAGCCGATGCATGGCTTTGACGCCGAGCATATCCATGGTGGGCGAATCATCGTCCGTCGCGCCATGCCGGGCGAGCAGATGGAGACGCTCGATCATGTCATGCGTGAGCTCGATGACGACACACTCGTGATCGCCGACGTTGATCGGGCCGTCGCGATCGCCGGTGTGATGGGCGGCGTCGAGAGTGAGGTTTCGGATTCGACGACAACCATCTTGCTCGAGTCCGCATCGTTCGGCGATAAGCCGGTCCGGCGTACAGTCCGCAACCAGAAGCTTCCATCCGAGGCTTCTGCCCGCTTCATGCGCGGTGTCGATCCCAACCTGGCCTGGGTCGGGTTGCAACGTTTCGTCGCGTTGCTCGCCGAGATCGACCCGAAAGCGCGGGTGACGGCGGTCGCCGACGCCTATCCGCGGCCGCGCGAGCGGAACGTCGTGCGGATGCGCTACGCGGAGGTCGAGCGGCTGCTCGGGATGCAGATCCCGATCGACACCGTGGTCGATATTCTCGGCCGGCTGGATCTTCAACCATTGGTGGAGGACGACGGCGGAGATCCGGTCGTTGTCGTCTCGGCCCCCACATATCGAAGCGACATCAACATCCCCGCCGATGTGGTTGAGGAGATTATTCGGGTCTACGGCTATGAATCGCTTCCTGAGACGTTGCCGACCGGCCGAACGGTCCCGGTCTCCCGTGATCCGGCTCGACTCGTCGATCGTGTGACCCAGGATGCGCTGGTCGCCGCCGGTCTGACCGAGGTCATAACCTATTCGATGATCTCCGATGTCGACCTTGCCAGCCTCGCTCCCAACGGCGGCGGTATGCCTCGTATTCTGGGCGCGTTCCGTCGCGGCGACGCTGACATGGTTCGAGCGACGAATCCCCCCCGCGCCGACTGGGAGATCATGCGGCCGACGATGTTGCCGTCGCTGCTCCGGATGGTGTCCGAGAACCTCAAGTACGGTGATCGCGTCGCGATCTTCGAGACGGCCCGGACATATCAGCCACGAGGCCGTGACGAGCTGCCTGATGAGCCGCGTGTCGTTGCGATCGCTCTCAGCGGCGCGCGAGAGTCGGAATCGTGGTTCCGAGGTAGTGAGGAAGAAGCTGGATTTCTTCGATCTCAAGGGCGTCGTCCAGGTGCTTGGAGACCGGCTCGGGGTGCGCGACCTGAGCTGGAGTGCGCTGGATCATCCGTCGATGCAGCCCGGACGATCGGCGTCTATCGAGCTGAATGGGGTCCAGATCGGAGTTGCAGGGGAAGTTCACCCTCGAGTGGCACAAGGATTTGCCGTCGCCGGCCGGGTCGCCTTCGCCGAAATTGACCTGACGCCGTTCGCCGAATCGTTGCTCGAGACCTGGAATGTCTCCTCCGTTTCGCGATTTCAGCCGATCCGACAGGATTTCGCGGTTGTCGTCGACGCAGACACGCCGGCCAGCGCCGTCTGGCAGGCAATCGCCGATGGCGCGCGTCCCCTCGCATCTGACATCACGCTGTTCGATATCTATCGAGGTCGGGGCATCGGCGAAGGCAAGAAGAGTCTCGCGTATCGTGTGACATTCTCGGCGCCCGATCGACAGCTCGCGGAGCACGAGGTCGAGCGCATCCGTGGCCGGATCACGCAGAATCTCACAAAGCGCGTCAAGGGGATATTGCGGGCGTAAGCCGCAGCGAGGTTGCGGTCGCCAGGGGAGCTTCACGAGCCAGCAGCATCCCTGCGATCGCGCCTCGCGCGTGTTGGACGTTCCAACGCATGATGTCAGTAATGCTGTGGTCGATGAGCGGCGTGAGTCAGGTGTTGCCCAGCCGTTGCAGCGCCTGGAACACTCGCTCCTCGATCGTCAATCCGTCACGAGTCTGCACGGCGTTCAGCGCGCCGCGGGCCTCGGTGAGCGTGTAGCCCAGCGCCTCGAGAGCCGCGAGCGCCTCGCGGTCCGCCGTGTCGAGCGGGCCGCTCCCGCCCGCCGTCGGGATGGTCTCCGGCAGCCGCCGCTTGAGATGAAACACGATCTGCTCGGCAATCTTCTTACCGATACCCGGCGTCCGCGACAGGAGCTTCACGTCCTCGTCCGAGATCGCCGCGTAGATCACGGCTGGCTCGTCGAACGACAGTAGATTGAGCGCCACTCGTGGGCCGACGCCGCTGACGGTGAGTAGCAGCTGAAACAGGTCCAACTCGTCCTGGTCGATGAAGCCGTAGAGTGTCAGCGCGTCTTCACGGACGACGAGATGTGTCAGAAGCGAGACGCGATCCCCAACGATCCCAGCCGCGGATGCGGTTCGTCCCGACGTGAGCACCCGGATCAGGAAGCCATGGAGATCGATGATGAGCGCCGCCGGTTCCTGAGCGACGATGAGCCCTCTAACGCCAGCAATCACGTTGCGATCTCCTTCAGGCCGTCCAACCGATAGAACCGTCGGGCATTTCTGGTGAGCAGCATCTGTTGGTCCGCGTCTCCGGACACTACCTGCCGCACTTTCCGCAGGAGACGATCCTGTCGGAGCACCGCGTAGTCGCTGCCGAAAAGGGCACGATCCGGTCCGATGATTCCCATCACTGCCGGGAATACCGCGTCACGGTAGAGATACGTCGTCGCGGCCGAGTCGTAGACCACGTTACGCGTGACTTTGTAAACAGCCGGGTTCAGCTCGTAAAAGGGCAGGCCCCCGCCCCAGTGCGCCAGAGCGACGGGTTGCTCAGGATACGCGCGAAGCAGGTCAAACAATCGGTCAGGTGTCGCCGTGCCTTTGCCTGGGTAGATATGGCCAACCGGCTCCGATGCGTGCAGCATGACTGGCTTGCTGCGCTCGCGGCAGACGCCCATCAGATTCGAAATGGACCCTGGCAAGCGCAGATCGAATCCCTGAGCGTCCGCGTTGAGCTCTCCGATGCCGGCCGCGCCGAGATCGAACGCTTGCTCGGCATCCCTTGCCGCTGACGGGTCGTTCGGGGCGACGATGGCCAGGAACTCGATTCGTCCCGGATGTTGCGCGCGGACCTCCGCCATCCACCGCGTGTGCTCCCGGCAGATGCCCGGGTCGTCCCACGGGAAGCCGCATGCGATCGACACCTCGATGCCAGCTGCATCCATGCTCGAGATCAGGTCGTCGGGGGATGCCAACAGGTAGTCCGGGCGTTCGTAGAGCATTCCGAACCACATATCGCGGGCGCGATACTCCTCGCGGGCAGCGACAATCTCGGGCGGGAAGATGTGGACATGGGCATCGATGATTCCGCTGAGCATCGTGCGTCAGGTCGCCAGGACGATATAGCCGACGATCGCGATGAAGATCACCAGCCCGAGCAGGACGAGCGCCGTTAGCAGCACGTTCATGCGAGCTTCGGCTGGCGCCGCGGCCGGCGGCGCGTCGAGGACGCTAACAGGCGCCGCCCAGACACAAAGCGCCGTGACATTGTCTGTCGATCCGGCACGGATGGCGCGGTCGACCATCTCCTTGGCGGCATCCTCTGGCGACATCGTCAGCAGGATGGTGGTCATCTCGTCGTCCTCGAGATGATCGTGGAGGCCATCGGTCGAGAAGAGCAGCCGGTCGTCTGGCAGAAGCGTCAGCTCGAAGATATCGACATCGACCCGTTCGCGATGCCCCAACGCGCGTGTGATGATGTTTTTGTGGTGACTGCCGCGCGCTTCGTCATGCGTCATTGCGCCCATCGCCACCTGCTCGGCGACGAGGGAATGGTCGTTGGTGATCTGGTTCAGAGTCCTGGCGCGAACCAGGTAGGCGCGGCTGTCGCCGATGTTGCCGATGGCGAGATCCATGTCCTTAACAACGCCGGCAACAAGGGTTGTGCCCATCATGTTGTGCTCGCCGGCAGCCGAACCCCCATTGAAGATCGACTCGTTTGCCTGCCGGAACGCCTGCTTCAGCAGCACGACGACGTCGCTCGTGTCGGCGGTGGTGAACCGGTCGCGCAAGGCGTCAACAGCCATGCTCGACGCGACTTCGCCACGTTGATACCCGCCCATGCCGTCCGCAACTGCGAGGACCAGGAGGTCGCCAGCGATCGGATTGGCGACGACATCGTGGTATACGGTGTCCTCGTTCGCTTCACGGACAGGCCCCGGATCGGTTGCTGCCCCGACGATCAGCCGACTGTCCTCCACGATCGAGATACTCCTCGGTTGAGCGATAGCACGCGTCCACGGACGTTGACAGGGTGCGCATGGATGGCGAGTAGGTTCCCGGGCCATATGATACTGTACGTTCCCGACCAGAGGCGGGAACCGTACCGCTGTGGGATGCGATCCAGACAGGATGTGTAGATGCACCGGTTACGCTTGTTCAGCATCGTGATCCTCGGTCTGCTCGTCTTTGCTGGTGGTTGCAGTACGGGAAGCGCGTCCAGCAGCAGCTCGAAACCGACGGCTGCATCGGTCCTGACTGCTGCCGGGGATCGTTGGGCAGCGACCGACACGGCGCACTTCAAGTTGACGGTCGACGGCGACGCGTTCATCGACAGCGCTCAGTCGATCAAGCTGCTAAGCGCCGAGGGGGTTCTCAAGCGGCCTGACGCTGTCAATGCCGACGCGCGGATCGATATCCAGATTACCCAGGCGAACATCTCGCTGATTGCAATTGGCGACAAGACATGGATGACCAACTTCATCAGCGGGAAGTGGGAAGTCGCGCCGGCTGACTTCAGCTACAACCCTGCCGTCGTCTTCGACGAGAAGAATGGCATCAAGCCGATTCTCGCGAACTTGCAAGGCGCTGCCCTCGGGAAGGACGACTCTGTTGGCGGTCGCGACACCAGGGTGATCACGGGGACGGTCGATCAGAACGCAGTGAGCCAGGTCACCAGCGGGTCGATTCAGGGCGATGTTATTTCAGTCACACTCTGGGTGGACGCCGGCACGAACGATCTACTCCGTGTTTCGCTGAAGGAGCCAGAGGGTGCGCGGAAGAATCCAGTCGCATGGACGCTGGATCTGAGCAAACAGGGAGAGGCGGTCGACATCCAGCCACCGCCAACATCCTGAACGTCGATACGATCGCCAGTACCGAGGATTCGACACCCTGGCGTCGACTGCTGCCTGTTCTGGCGGTTGTATTTCTGGCCGCGCTGGACCTCACGGTCGTAGCTCCGATCCTTCCTCGTGTCATCGCTGACCTCGGAATCAGCGCTGTTGACGCCGATCGCTACTCGTGGATCGTGCTCGCCTACCTGGTTGCCTACACCGTCACTGTGCCTCTGACCGGCCGGCTGTCCGATTTCTTCGGTCGTTTCCCAGTGTTTGGCGCGGCGCTTGTGTTGTTCCTGGTGGGGTCGATCGTGGCCGCCATGGCCGGCCAACTCGGCACGATGATCCTTGGGCGAACGCTGCAGGGCCTCGGCGGCGGCGCGATGCTGCCAGTGTCGATGGCGCTTGTTGCGGACATCGTTCCGATGCGCCGGCGTGCGTTCACGCTCGGGCTCGTCGCGGCGGTCGATACACTCGGCTGGGTACTTGGCCCGGTCTGGGGTTCGTTGATCTTCGAGCTCCTTGGCTCGTGGAGAGCGATTTTCTGGCTCAACCTCCCGATCGGGTTGGCCGCGGGAGTCATGCTCGCAGCCGGTGGGGTCCAGAAGCGACCGCCGGTCTCGTCCGAAAGACCGGGGTTTGCCGGCGCGATTCTCGGCGCGACCGGGCTCGTGGCATTCTGCCTGGCGCTTTCATCGGGCGGCGAGGCGGGACTGAGCAGCGCTCAGGGCGCGGCGCGGCTCGGGGCAGACGTGAATCCGCTCGCGCCGTGGCGCTGGCCCTTGCTGGTGGTTGCGCTCGTTCTGCTCGGTGTGTTTGTGATCGTCGAGCGTCGTTCTGCACAGCCGATACTACCAAGATCATTGATCCGACAACGTCTCTTCCAGTCCGCCGGCGTCGCAAATGCGCTCGTCGGTGTTGCGCTGATAACCGCGATGGTCAACGCGCCTCTTGCGGTCGCGCTGCTCTCAGACGCAAGTGACGTGGCCACCCGCACCGCTCTGCTGCTTGGCAGCTTTACCCTCGCGATGACAGTCGGCGCGGTGGCGGGTGGTCGTCTGGTTAATGCTCGGGGCATCAGACCCGTCGCGACGGTTGGTTTGCTGATCGGCGCGCTCGGCTTCGCCGCGATGTGGTGGTGGCCGGACGAGCTCCGGATGGGGCTGATGGCCATGACAATGGCGACCGCTGGTGTTGGTCTGGGTATCGTCGTCGCCCCGATCGGTGAGGTTGCGATCCGCGCCGCTCGCCTCGAAGACTATGGCGCGGCGTCTGGGCTTGTCCTGCTTGCCCGTCTGCTGGGGATGACGCTGGGCCTGTCGGCGATCACCGCCTGGGGGCTCGCTCGACTCGATCGCCGGATCGTCGCGCTACCCCCCGTCAGCCCGAATCCGGGCGAGACGACCGCTGAGTATTTCACGCGTCAACAGCAACTACTGAACGAGCGGATTGTTCCGCTGACGCTTGCTGTGATCCGCGAGACATTCATCATCGCGGCCGTGGTCTGCGTTGTTGCGGTTGGCGCAGTGGCGTTGCTCCGGAACAAGAGTGCTGATGACCATTCGATTGAGCCGCTGAGCGAGGACTACCCTTCCATCCGGTTGTAGCTGGCGACCTCGTCGAGCGGTTTCCGCCCACCCTGGGCCGGGTTGGGACGCGGGTCTACTGTTGTCGTCGCGTGTCCGACCGCCACCAACGACCTTGCGGTCCGGCCTGTCGGGATGTTCAGGAGGCGTTTGGCCTCCGCCTGTTGATCATTGTCGCCAAACCAGGCGACGCCACTATGGAGACCCAGAATATGTGCGCCAATCATCAGACGCTCGATCACCCGACCCTCGTCATACGCTTCACTCAGTTCTGCGTCCCCGTCCAGGACGATGGAAACCCCCAGTGGCGCAGCGGACACCCAGTTGATCGCCGGCCGCAGTTGGCTGATTGCACGCAGGAGATCCCGGTCCGTGATGGCGATGAAGTGCCAGGGCTGGGTGTTGCGTGAGCTGCCGGTCCAGCGCGCGATTTCCAGTAGCTCGGTAATTGTGTCGTCGGACACAGCGCCACTCGTGTACTGGCGGGTCTGGCGCACGTTCCGGATTTCCTGGGTGATCTCCGCGGGGTTTGTCAGGCGTGGCATCGTGTGTTGCTCCTCAGCTACCGACTGTTGACTCGACCATCAGGTCGCGTGTCGATCTCAACCCCTGGCGCTCAGCCGCTATTCCTCGCCGTTGCCGCGCCTCGCAGGTCGTGGAGGGCGGCGACGACGCCGGCCTCCGCCCCGAAGATAGCGGTGCCCGCCACCAGCATTGTCGCCCCAGCCTCGACAGCCTTCGGCGCGGTTCGCGTGGTGATCCCGCCGTCCACCTCGAGGATTGTCGGGTAGCCGACCGCATCGATCGCCGCGCGAGCCTCGCCGAGACGCCGCAGCGATGTCGGGATGAAGCTCTGACCACCGAAGCCGGGGTTCACGCTCATGATGAGCACGAGATCGCAGAGTGGCAGGAGCTCGATTGCGTGGCTGATCGGGGTGCCGGGGTTGAGCGCCAGGCCGGCGCGCGCGCCTTGCTCGCGGATCGACTGCAATACGCGGTGCGGGTGCGCGGTCGCCTCGACCTGGATCGTGACGATATCCGCGCCGGCCGCGACAAACTGCTCGACGTACCGCTCGGGCTCGACGATCATCAGATGCACGTCCAACGGCAAGCTGGTCGCCTCTCGAACCGACGCGACAACTGGTATGCCGATCGAGATATTCGGCACGAACCGCCCGTCCATGACGTCGAGATGGACGTAGTCGGCCCCGGCTTGCTCCAGCAGCGCGAGCGAGTCGGCCAGCCGCGCCAGGTCGCTGTTCAGGATCGACGGCGACAGCATCACGCGCTCAGTCCGTGCCATTGTCACTCCGCCCTTCCCGCTCGTGCCCGATCCCGCCGACTCGTTTCCGGCGCAATCCGCACTATACTGGCAATATGACCGGCGCTGCACTTCCGCGGACACATGAACGCCCTGCTCTCAGCCATCGGGTCCGGGCGATCGCTGGCTTGCTGCTGGTCGGTGTCTGCTGGACTGTTTCCTGGACGCACGCCCGCCCGTACTCCGACTACACCTTCTTTCCGCTCTGGCTCGGCTACATCCTCACCGTTGACTCCATCGTGGAATGGCGAACCGGAACGTCTCCGATTGTGCGATCCGGATGGCGGGTGGCATGGCTATTTGTGCTGTCAGTGCCGCTCTGGTGGGTCTTCGAGCTGCTGAACCGGTTGGTTGGCAACTGGGTCTATCACCTGCCGCGCGACTACGGGCGAATGACGCGATTCCTGCTGTCCAGTGTCGCGTTTTCCACGGTGATGCCGGCCGTGCTGACGACTGCGGAGCTCGTGCGCTCGTTTCGCCTGGACTGGCTCAGGGCGCTGCCGGGGATGCCAATGTCCCGCGGCTGGCTGGCTGGCTATCACCTTGCCGGCTGGCTGATGGTGCTGGCCACCGCGCTCTGGCCCGGCTACGCCTTCCCGCTGGTCTGGCTGGCGCTGGTCTTCATCATCGACCCGGTCGGGACTGCGCTTGGCGCGGATTCCGTCGGCCAGCATCTGGCGCGGCGCGACTGGTCGATCGTACTCAACCTGGGCCTCGGCACGCTCATCTGCGGCTTCTTCTGGGAGATGTGGAACATCCGGGCGATGCCCAAGTGGACCTACGATATCCCTCACGTCGGCTGGCTGCACATCTTCGAGATGCCGATCCTGGGCTATGGCGGCTACCTGCCGTTCGGCCTGGAGGTCTACGCGTTCTACGCGCTTGGGCGGTGGGTTCTGACGCGGGCAGGCGCCGATCGTTTCCCGCTCGCTCAAGTTGCCGCCACCCCCGGGTTTGACCAGCCTGAAACGCGGCTCCTATAATCGGGGCGCGGCTCAGCCGCAGGGTCCTGGTATTTGCCTGACAGCATTCGGAGCCTCAAGCGCATGACTGCTCTCGACAAGTTCGAGAATTTCTTCGAGCACGTGGTCGAGGGCACGGTCGGGCGAATTTTCCGCCCAGCGATTCAGCCGGCCGAAATCGGCCGTCGGCTGGAGCGGGCGATGGAGAGTCGTAAGGTCGCCTCGGTCGACGGCATGATCGTGCCGAACGACTACCGCGTCAGCATGAACCCGCTTGACATGGTCATGTTCGCCGATTTCGTCCCTGCCCTCTGTCATCAGATGGAGGAGTGGCTCATCGACCAGGCAGATCGGCGCGATTACCGGTTTATCGACCTCGTCCGGGTTCAGATCTTCGGCGAAGACGCCGTTGTCCGTCGCCAGATCCGGGTGGATGCAAGCATCGCGGAACTTCCGGGCCTCGATCGCGTCGCTCAGGATGAGATCCAGCGAACCGAGGTCTATCGCGTGATTCGCGCGGCGGGAGATGTGCCGCCGAAGCTCCTTCGCTTCACGGGCGGTAACCACTCCGGAGAGACAGTGATCCTTCGTCGACCGTTGATCCAGATCGGCCGCGCGCTCGACAATGACGTCGTCATCGATGCCGCCGAGGTATCGCGCCACCACGCGCAGATCGAGGTGCGCGATGGTGTCTACGAGCTGCGGGACCTGGAGAGCACGAACGGGACACAGGTGAATGGCCGGCCGATCGCGACAGCCCGCCTCCGTGACGGCGATATGATTACCTTCGGGACCGTCGCGATGGAGCTTCTGCCCTATTCGACGCCGTCCAGCGGCATGAGCCGCGACTGAAGTTGCCGCGCCGGTGAGGTCATCAATCGTTGGTTTCTGAGCTGCCATTTGAATGGTTCGTCCTGCTGTTGCGGGTTGTGTTCATCTTCCTCCTGTATTTCTTCGTCTACCAGGTCATTCGCGTCGTGTCCCGCGAGCTGCGTGCCCTCGCAACCCGGGGAGAACCCGTTGCGGGCGTGCCCGCGCCGATCGGCGCGCTGATGGTTGCCGAACCCGGGGAGTCGAATCTGCGCCGCGGTGAAGTGTTTGACCTCGAGCCCGTATCTGTCATTGGCCGGCATCCGAGGGCAACGATCCACGTCGAAAGCTCGTTTATTTCTTCCGAGCATGCCCAGCTCAGCTGGGAGCAGGATCGTTGGTGGGTCACCGACCTGCGCTCGACGAATGGCACATTCGTCAACGGCACGCAGATTCGCGTTCCGACTGGCATTCGAACCGGGGACTTTGTCGAGATCGGCGGCATCCGGTTCCAGCTCGTCCCGTAGCCGCCATATCTGTCGCGACCGCCGAGCGTGGCGTCGTCCCGTATACTAGGCGCGGCCATCGGTAACCCCGCGGCACGCCAGGCGTGGACGCGGGGTTCGTGTGCAAGGGTCGCGGAGGGTGGATGCTCAATCGCAAACTGTCGCTCGTGCTGCCGGCCCACAATGAAGCGGAGAATATCGAGGCGGTTGTCCGGCGCGCGCTGGAGGTCCTTCCTCAGGTCGTCTCCGATTTTGAGATCATCGTTGTTGACGACGGTAGCCGCGACGAGACCGCCGAGATCGTCGATCGGTTGGCCACGGAGGAGCCGCGCGTTCGCGCCGTTCACCACGGGGTGAACCGTGGCTATGGGGCGGCGTTGACCTCCGGCTTTACCGCTGCCACTGGTGATGCGGTCATGTTTATGGATTCTGATCGCCAGTTTGACATCGCCGATATCCGCGCGCTGTTACCTTATGTCCCACACTACAACGTCGTCGCGGGCTATCGAATCAAGCGCCGGGACCCATTCTATCGGATCATCTTCGCGAAGATCTTCGGGCTATCCGTTTGGGTTCTCTTCGGTTTCCGGATGCGCGACATTGACTGCGCGTTCAAGGTTTTCCATGCGGAGTTCCTGAAGGGCATCGAGCTTACGACACCTGGCGCTCTGATCAACACCGAGCTTCTAATTCGCATGCGTCAGCGCGGCGCGACGATCGCGCAGGTCGGCGTCCAGCACTACCCGCGGCCGGCGGGCGAATCCTCGGGTGGCAGTCCAAAGGTCGTCTTTCGTGCGATGGGCGAGACAGTTCGGCTCTGGCTGCGGCTGCGCCGGGAGCCGAGGGACGCTGCTGCCGAACAGCCTGATGCGGCAAGCCCAACGCGCTCGTTCGGCGTCCTTGCCGTTATGTTCGTAGCGGTGATCGCCCTCCTGGCGTTTCGCCGGCACAGACGGGGATAGCCGGGCTCAGTCCGGCTCGACGTGCGTTGCGAGTGCGGCGCGGACGGACGCCGGGGCCATTCCGCTGACCCTGATTCGCTTGCGGCGATTGCTGTGTCCGCCGATGATCTCAACTCGATCCTTTGACAGATCCAGAAGATCGCAGAGCAATTTCGTCACTGCTGCGTTGGCCGCGCCATCAACGGGGGGCGCATTGACACGCAGGCGCAGAGCGCCGTCGTGAACGCCGAAGACGCCCGTCCTCGCCGCCCGTGGCTGGACGATGATCTCGATAATGGTGCTGTCGCCGGACAGCGCGAGCACGAGGCGCTCGACCAACCCGCGCTCCTTTCGCGATGGGGCGATCAGGCGGCGACGCGATTGCCCTTGCGGAGATCGGCCAGGACGTTCGACAAGTGCTCTGTCGGAACGACCCGACGCCCGAGCGCCGTTTGAACTTCTTCGAGTGTCATGTCGTCGATCATCGTTCCGGTCCGGCGCGACAGCATCGTCGATGAGATGTAGACCGGGGAATCACCGGGTCGATCTCGGAGCGTGCGGATGAGGTCCTGGCCCGATAGTAAGCCGGAGACATTGATCTCCGGGCCGAAAAACTGGTTCACGACGACGGCGACGTCCAGCCGGGCGCCGGTCGCGTCGTTCACGGCTGCAACCTCTCGCTCCATCGCCGGACCGATCAGCGTGGCGCAGGCGATGATCCCCGCCGCGCCGGCAACGCTCGCCTTCTCGCCGCGACGGATGATGCGCTTCGCGTCGTCAAGAAACAGTCGGGTGATGCCGATCCCATCCTCGACCTGCGGGAAGCCATCGTAGTGGCGCGTCGATGGGACCGGGCTGTCGCTCATCAGGTAGAACTCGTCACCGAGATGGAAGAACGTCTCGCCACGTGTTTTGCGGAAATGCTTCTGCCATCGCTCTGCCTGGGCAATCACCTCACGGGCTTCGAGGGGGCTGTAGCGGCGCATCTCCAGCATCGCGCCCGGAAGGGTGCGGTTGCATGGTCGCGACACGCGAACGCGGAGCTTCTGCCGCTCGAAGCCGAACTTCGTCAATCCGACTGGCACCCCCGCGATCGACTTCAGGTGTGACCCACAGTCCGACAGATCGCGGAGCGAACGCTCCAGCTCGTCCCCGTCGTTGATGCCTGGGCAGAGGACGAACTGGACGTGATAGTCGATGCCAGCTCGTTCGAGTCGCCCCAGATGCTCCATGATCAGCGCGCCCTTCGGGTTGCCGACCAGCAGGGCGCGAAGCTCGGGGTTCGTCGCATGGACAGACACGTGCATCGGCCCAAGCCGCTGTTCTTCAATCCGCTGCCAGTCCTCTTCGGTCAGATTGGTCAGCGTCACGAAGCTCCCGTGGAGCATTGACTGGCGATAGTCATCGTCCATGACGTACAGGCTGCGTCGCATCCCCTTCGGAATCTGCTTGATGAAGCAGAACGGGCAGGAGTTTTCGCAGACATGTATGCCATCCATCGTGGGGTCAGAGAACGTGATGCCCCAGACCTCTTCGACGTCGCGCTCGACCTCGCACTGGTGAATCTGGTCATCGCGTTCGATCTCGAGGATGACTTCTTCTTCAGCGGCGTAGTACTGGAAGTCCAGAATATCGCGAAGTGGGTGCCCATTGACCTTGAGGATACGATCGCCCGGCTCGATCCCGATTTCCTCGGCTAGCGACCCGGCCGCGACATGCTGAACCTCCCCAGGTCGGTCCGGCGCGAGCGCCGTGCGTCGACGACGGGCCGGCTGGGAAATGTCCTGAACACGTACAACCACGGGCGCTAGCCTTCTTCCTGATGCGTATTACGTGCCCAGGCGCGCTGCATGAGGGCGCCGGCTGTCACAATTGCCGCGGTCTCGGCGCGGAGGATCAGCGGTCCAAGCGAGACGGTCCGAGCGCCCAGGGCGATCGTCTGGAGCTCGCGTTTGCTCCAGCCACCTTCTGGACCGACGAGCACGGCAACATCTCGGTCGAACGAAACAGTCATCAACTGTTCCGCAGCTTCGCTTCGCTCAACGAGCGCCAGCGAGATGCCGCTATGCTTGGCGAGAAAGGCCTCGACACTGACCGGCCGAGCGATCTGCGGGATCGTCGATCGCTCGGATTGCTCTGCCGCTTCCATCGCGATGCGCTGCAACCGGGTCAGACGCCGATCCCACTCGCGATCAACAGCGTAGGATACCACGCAATGTTGTGCCGCCAGCGGCACAATACTACTCGCGCCGATCTCGACGAGCTTCTGAATTGCTACTTCGAATCGGTCCCCGCGAAGAAGCGCGAGACCAACAGTCAGGTTGATCGGCAACGCCGCCGACGCGACTAACTCCTCCACGATTGCGTTGGCGCTGTCGCGTTCGACGTGTCCCAGTCTCGCGACAGCGATGAGCCCCGAGCCATCCAGCAGCTCCACGGTATCCCCAGCCCGCAGACGAAGGACGTTCCTTGCCTGGCGCGCCTGCTCCGGCGCGAGCCAGACTGCCTGGCCAGTTGCCAATGGATCCTGGACGAAGAATCGATGGGCACGCACGCCGTGTCAGCTCCGGCGAAGAAGTAGCGTCACCCAGTCGCCTGCCTGTCTCCGGCCGGCGACCGTGAACCCGAGGGGTCCAAACGCGTCTAACACGATCTGCTCTCGCTCGTCGATGATGCCGCTCGCGATGACCGCCCCCCCCGGGGCGACGTGTCGAGCGATTTTGTCGGCGTTGTCTGCGAGAATGCGCGCGATGAGATTGGCGAACACAACCGGATAGGTTCGATCGGCCAGCGGCGCATCTTCGATCGCTGCCGTGATGACCTCGATCTGGGCATCCATCTCGTTCAACGACACGTTCTGCGTCAGCGCTCGCGATGCGACCGGATCGATCTCGACGGCAGTTGCACGGCGAGCGCCGGATCGGATCGCGCCGATCGCGAGAATGCCCGAGCCGGCCCCGATGTCGAGCACATCGCGTCCATTGAGATCCAGCTCTTCGGTGAACTGCATGCACATCTCGGTCGAGGGATGCAGGCCGGTGCCGAATGCCATGCCGGGGTCGAGATGGATGACTCGATCCCCCGGTCGCTCCTCGTATTCTCGCCAGGTGGGCCGAACGACGAACGACGCGCCGATCCGGAGGATCTGGAAGTGCTCCTTCCAGGCGTTCGCCCAATCCTCTTCTTCGCGCTCGGCGAAGGTCGGATCTCCGACACCACCGATCTGCTTGAGGTGCCAGAGTGCGTGCTCGAGTTGGCGGCGGCGAGCCGGTAGCTCGTCATCGACTGCCAGCCAGGTGCGGACAAGCACGGGCCTGGTCGGGTCTATCTCAAGATTGTCGCCGTCATCGTCCTGCTTGTAGGACTCCTCAACGACGACGCCCTGGTTGTATCCGTAGCTCGAAAGCAGCTCGCTGACCGACTCTACGGACTCCGCGTTGGCCGGCACGGCAACCTCGACCCATCGTCCCGGCGTATCAACCACGGCTGGCTCCGTTCTCTCGATCCGAACGCAGGTCGATGTCGGACGAATCGCCGACGTTCACCCGCAACGGCTCGCCCCGCACGATCGCGTCCCGACCGACAATCGAACGGGTGAGCATTGCCGACTCAATCGTCGCGCCTGCGTCCACGATCGAATCGCGGACAATCGCGTTTTCAACGACCACGTTGTCGCCAATGCTGACATCCGGCCCGATGACAGACCCCGATACCCGCGCTGAATCCGCAATGAAGACGGGTGGAATCACCACCGAATCCGTAGCGGATGGACAGGTTTCTGAGCGAGCGAGCAGAAACCGATTCGTCTGGAGTAACGCATCGGGCGTCCCGCAGTCCTCCCAGACAGTCGCTGGCAGTGTGGTGAATAGCGCGCCATCGTCGATCATCAACTGCACGGCATCGGCGAGATAGTACTCACCCTTCGTCTGAATCCCCTCGGCCATCTGGCGGTCGATCGCCTGGAAGAGCCACTGGACATCGCGGACGAAGTAGACACCCATGATTGCCAGGTTGTTCTCCGGCGCCTGGGGTTTCTCGATCAATCGGGTGGCGCGCCCGTTATCGAGCATTACGATCCCGAATCGACGCGGGTCGTCGACTTCCTTGACGAAGATCGCGCCATCGGCCTCGAGCGTGGTAAGACGATCGAGCGGCGCCTCGAAGACCATATCGGGGAACACGATCAGCGACGGCCCGGAGACCTGTTCGCGAGCCTGCAGGATGGCATGAGATTGCCCTAGCGGTTGATGCTGCTTCACGAACGCTGCGTCGAAGTGGTAGTTATCGCGGACGTATTCCTCGATCTGCTCGCCAAGGAAGCCCGTGATGAAGACGGCGCGATCGATCTCGACGGCGCTCAGCGTATCAAGCACGTGTCCGAGGACCGGCTTGCCGGCCACGCTCACCAGCGGCTTCGGCCGACTCCAGGTCTGTGGACGCAGCCGGGTGCCGAGCCCCCCGACGGGGATGATGATGTTCATCCGTCCTGAACCTCCCTCATCGTGGCGTCTTCGCCATAGCTGGCTGTCGCCACGCGCCGCCGAAACCGCGATGGCTCATCCATCGCAATCGACGCTAGAGTGTAACCGAGCGCAGACTGACTTGACTGTGGCGGATGCCGCAGTTCGGGTGTTGTAGATGTCATCGTCCGAGGTACCCCCAAGGGGATTCGAACCCCTGCTCTCCTCCTTGAAAGGGAGGCGTCCTAGGCCACTAGACTATGGGGGCCTGCAAGCCATCGGAAGAGTACCACAGACACCCGTCGGTTCTTGGCTCGTTCATGGCGCAGAGACGACGACGAGCGCCGCGATTCCTACGACGAGGCCGCCAGCCACGAATGCTGCAATACGCGAGTCTCGCTGCATCCAGCGATCGATCTGCCAGGCGATGAATCGTCCCTCCGGCAGCAGCAATGCCGCCGCCACGAGCATCACGAAAATCGCGCCACGAAGTGCCAATCCATCCTCCCGGCGAAACTGCAGCACGCCACCTGGGACGCTGGCGAACGTCTCTGCGATCCAGAGAATCAGGTGGGTCAAGTACCAGGTAACAGCAGCCACGAACACCTGGATGGCCGGCAGCCACGCGGTTGCTACGATCAGCGCGCCGCCGGCCGCCGCGAGTGGGACGAGAGGCCCAGCCAGAACATTGGCCGGAATGGACACGAGCGAGATCGTGCCCATGGTAACGGCGAATGCCGGCGCGGTCGCTAACGTGATGGCTGCTGTCGCGACCATCGGCGTCAATACCACCGCGCGCAGGCCGGACCAGCGCGCCGTGTAACGCAGGCTGGCGATCAGTGCCGCCGTGGCAAGAATGCTGAGATGGAACGACAGGCTCGACAGCGCGGACGGATCTGTCGCGATCATCAGCGCGGCGGCCAGAGCGATCAGTGATGGCCCGTGGGCGGGCCGGCCAAGCTGGCGCGCGGCGATCACGAAGCCGCCCATGATCGCCGCGCGGATGACCGGTGGATCAGCGCCAACCAGCCAGATGTAGCCCGCGAGGGCTCCGACTTCGATCGTGATCCATCCTGGACCACGTAATCCGAGCGCCAACAGGAGCGCTCCCACGCTCGCGACCACGAGCGTGACGTTCCAGCCGCTGACTGCTGTGATGTGAGAAAGCCCGGCGCGTCGCACTGCGTCGTCGGTGTGGCGTGTCATTGCCGAATCGTCGCCAATTAGCAGCCCGAGCGCCAACGCGCCCTCCGATCCGCCCACCGTCCCTCGAACCGTGCCGTCGAGCCAGTTGCGGAGTCGCGACCTCTGTTCTTCGAGTGTCGCCGCGTGACGCTCGACCACGAGCGACGAGACGATGAGGCTGTCCGCGTTGATGCCCTCGGCGCGCGTGGTGGCCAGGATCGTGTCCCCGCGATGAAATCGGGGCCAGGCTCCTGCCAGCATGAATGATGTTCGTTCGATGCCCTGCGCATCGGTCCACCGAACGCGAGCGTGATATCCGCGAGGGTTCTGCGCTGGGTCGGATATGACCGTCATGGTTGTGCGCTCGTGCCCGTTGCCGGCATATGGGGGTGTTGTGGGCTCTCGCAAGATGACAGCAGCAGCGCTGCCGGCGAGAAAGCCGATTAGCAAGGTCGCGCAGAGCACACGGACGTGATCGCGAGTGAGCGCAACGAGGATGAGCAATCCACCAAGAAGCGCAACCGCCAGTACCCACAGATCAGCGTTGGCCAGACGAGCGCCGGCGATGATTCCGAGCGCAGCGACCAGTCCCATCTCACGGTCGAATCGTGATGAGCGGGCGCAGGATTTCCACCATCCGCTCGGAGATCCCGCGGATTTCGGCTAACTGGTCGATCGAGGTGAATGGACCGTTGGTCTCGCGGAATTCGACGATCCGTGCCGCGAGCGTCGGCCCGATGCCCGGAAGCGCATCCAGCTCGGTGGCAACTGCGTGATTGAGGTCGATCGGGCCGGCCTCACGTGTCGTGCCCGGGGCGGGCGTGCCGCGGGATTCCGCCGCTTTTGGCGTCGGCCTGATCTCCGGCACGACAACCTGGTCGCCATCCTGGACGACTGCGGCCATCGGCAGCGACGATGTGTCTCCGCCCTTCGCTTCACCGCCTGCCGCCTGAATAGCCTCGGCGATTCGGCTGCCGCGATCGAGCGTGTAGATCCCGGGCGCGACGACCTTGCCTCCGACATAAACGCGGATCGTTGATGGGTCCGGCGCTTCGACGACATTCAGCACGACCGTCGGGGTAGATCGCGCGCGCAACACCGTGGTCATCAATGCGACGACCACTGCCCCGAGCGCGACGCCGATCATCATCGCGCGGACCCAGGTCCACGATGATGAGTGCTGTGGTTGTTCCACGGCCTCGGTCTCCGAACTGCTCAATCTGATCAAGGGGGATGATAGCGCAGGTCGCATATACTGTCCTGTGCGGGAAGGCCACGCGGAAACGCGTTTGGCCCGCGCTTGTTGTCTGGAAATATGCAATCGGGCGAAATGAGGGCGCGGTGACGCTATCCCACCTGCTGCCGCTGTTTCATGACATACCACTCCCAGCAGTCGGGCTAGCCAGAGTCGCCGAACCGTGGAGGACGCCGCCGCTAGCCGCTGCTGCTCGCGCAGTGGCGCTCGCAGCCATGGCAGGTCGGACATCCGGCCCGATCGTCGTGGTCGTTGGCCGGCAAGAGACCGCCGACACGGTGATTAACAACCTGAGCCAACTCCTGCCGGTCGGGAACCCGCCGATGGCATGGAAGGCTGCCGATCCACTCCCATACGAACAGATGCCACACGATCCGGATCTGGCCGCCCAGCGTTCGACCATCCTGGGACGACTCGTTGCCGCGAACGAATCCGAGATGCCCCCGGTTATCGTTGCAACGGCGCGCGCCCTGATGACCGCCGTCCGCCAGCCCGGTTCGTATGTTCGTGATGTTGTCGATCTCGCCGTCGGGCAGCGGATTGATGATGCTGCGCTCGTTCGACATCTCACCGCGGCCGGATACGATCATCAGCCTCAGGTGGACGGCCCAGGGACGATGTCCCGCCGGGGCGGAATCCTCGACGTCTATTCGCCGGGGGCAGCCGATGCAATCCGGATTGAGCTGTTCGGTGATGAGATCGATAGCATCCGACGCTTCGATCCGCTGACCCAGCGCTCCACCGAGCGGGTCGCCTCCGCGCGCCTTCTACCCCCGATCGAATATGACCTCACGAATCGAGCCGTCGCGTTGGAGCGGATCGGCAGGCTGAAGCTGGCTGCGCTGCGTGACGAGGTGCGCGAGGAGTGGGAACGACTGGTGGCGTTCCTGCAAGCGGGCGCCGTGCCGTCTTCGATCGACCTCCTTGCCTCCCTCTTCCCGGGCAACGACGCGTCCCTGCTCGATTACCTCCCAGCGTCGGCGCTTCTCGTTGTCGTTGATCCGCAATCGGTCGATCTGCAGATGGACCAGGTTGCGCTACAGGCAGAAGACGTGCGCCAGACACTGGAACAAGCAGGCGAGGTCCCCTCCGGATTTCCGATCCCCTATCGCCATCGGCGCGACCTCTTCTCCGATATCGAACGACTGGCGGTCTGGCGAATCGGGGATAGCGGTGACGAAGGTGTCGAAGTCGCGACCGGCGCGCCATTCGGGGACACTCCCGTTTTCGGTGGCCGCATCGATGACCTCGTCGCTGATCTGAAAGACGAGCTCACCGACGGGTGGCGAGTCGTGTTGGCTACTGAACAGAGTGAGCGACTCCGCGATCTACTCGAGGAACACGATATCTACCCCCGCGCCTTCAAGCGTGGCGCTGCTGAAGCCGCAACCCCGCCGGCGCCCGGAACGGTCGACGTTGTCCACGCGCCACTCACCGTCGGATTTCGGTACGGCCCGGCGCGACTTCTCGTTCTGAGTGATCTCGAACTGTTCGGTATCCGGAAGCTTGTCCGAACGCAAGGGACCCAAACTCAGGCACGACCGCGCAAGGCGAGGCAATTCAAGCCCGGCTCCTACGTCGTTCACGTCGAGCACGGCGTTGGGCAGTTCGGCGGACTGGTGCGACTGGACCTCTCTGGCGTCGATCGCGAATATCTCCAGGTTGACTACGCTGGCGGAGATCGCCTCTATGTGCCCGTCGATCAGTCTGACCGGCTTGTCCCGTACGAAAGTCCGGCCGGCGAACCGAAGATCACCCGTTTGTCATCTCCCGATTGGGCGAAGACGAAAGCCCGGGTCCGTCGCGCGATCCGTGAGATGGCCTGGGAGTTACTTCAGCTGTACGCCGCGCGGGAGACGGCACAGGGGCGCGCATTCCCGAGCGACTCAACCTGGGATGCCGAACTCGCGGAGTCGTTTCCGTTCCGTGAGACGGTTGAGCAGGACAAAGCCATTCGGGACGTCAAGGCGGATATGGAATCTGCGCGCCCAATGGATCGCCTTGTCTGCGGTGATGTGGGCTATGGCAAGACAGAGGTCGGGCTGCGGGCCGCCTTCAAGGCGGTCAACGATGGAACCCAGGTCGCCGTGCTGGTGCCGACGACGATTCTCGCGCTGCAGCACTACAACACATTCCGCGAACGCCTCGCCCCGTTCCCGGTTCGCGTCGAGATGCTTTCGCGTCTTCGAAGCAAGACCGACCAGTCTGCAGTAGTTCGCGGTCTCGCCGACGGCGCAGTAGATATCGTCATCGGGACGCATCGACTACTTCAGAAGGATGTCGACTTCAAGAACCTGGGGCTGCTGATCGTGGATGAGGAGCAGCGATTCGGCGTCCGCCACAAGGAGCACATCAAGCGGATGCGTTCGGCGATCGATGTCCTCACGATGACCGCGACGCCGATCCCTCGGACGCTCCACTTCGCGCTGACCGGCCTGCGGGATCTCTCACTGATTACCACGCCGCCGCAAGATCGGGTGCCAATCCGCACATTTGTTACGCCGGCCGACGACGCAATTATTCGGGAGGCGATACTGCGGGAGCTTGCTCGTGGTGGCCAGGTCTACGTTGTCCACAACCGCGTCCAGAGCATCTACCGCACCTGCGAGCGGCTTCGGGAACTCGTGCCCGAGGCGCAGCTCGCTGTTGCTCACGGTCAGATGAACGAACACGATCTCGAGCAGGTTGTGTTGGCGTTCATGCGCCAGGAGTTCGACGTGCTGATTTGCACGACGATTATCGAGTCCGGGGTCGACATACCGAATGCGAATACGATCGTTCTGGAAAACGCACAGATGCTCGGGCTCACTCAGATGTATCAGCTCCGAGGGAGAGTTGGCCGTTCGACCAATCGCGCGTACGCCTATGTCCTGTACCCACCGAACACGCCACTCTCCGTCGAGGCATTGGAGCGGCTTGAAGCAATACAGGAGGCAACCGAGCTTGGCGCCGGGTTTCAGGTCGCGATGCGCGACATGGAAATCCGCGGCGCGGGGAACATTCTCGGCGGTGAGCAGTCAGGCCACATCGCGGCGGTGGGATTTGATCTGTACACCAGGATGCTCGCGCACGCTGTCGAGGAGATTCGTGCCGGCCACCCGATTGCCGAACCAGAGGAGATCAACCTCGATATCGCGGTCGAGGCCGGCATCCCCGAAGAGTTCGTTTCCGACGAGCAGTCCCGGCTGGAGCTCTACCAGAGGATTGCTGCTGCGCCCAACGAGCGAGCGCTGGTCGACCTCGATGCCGAGCTTCGCGATCGGTTCGGTGCGGTTCCCGCTTCAACCGAGCGGCTGTTCGATCTGGTCCGGCTACGCCAGCGCGCGAGCCGACTGGGGATAACGACCATCGTCGAACGCGACGGCGATATCGTCGTGCGTCCGGTCATCGGGGGCAAGCTGAGCCAGCAGCAGTTGCGACGTGAGCTGGGCAACGGAATACGTGTCACGCCCAACCAGGTTCGTATTCGTGTCGAAGACCTGCGAGTAACTCGTGACGTCGCGCTCAACCGGCTCTTTGATGTGATCGCCAGCGCGGGCGCCAGCATGGCGGTTCAGGGAGATGAATCTTCCTCAACTTCGAGTTCCGCAATGATGGCGCGGGCTCGATCTGCCTGATCCTCGCGGACGAGGATGTAATGCTCGTTGAGTGCGTTTGTGGTGAAGCTGTGCCCCATGCCGCCGGCCTTCAGCGCACTGATGATCCCCTCGTCCTCGAGCACCTGCTGCCAGATCTCGGCGATGATCTCGTTTGGCGCGACTGCGGCGGTGACGACGCGCACGTCGTCGTGTTCTTCGTGGCTCATGAATCCCTCAGATAAACAACCGTCACGCCATCCCCGCCTTCGTAGTGCGGCGGGGTTTCAAACTTCTCCACCAGCGGGTGTCCGCGCAACACATCGCGAACAACGTCGCGCAAGGCGCCCGTCCCCTTGCCATGCACGATCCGGACAAACGGCAGCCGCGAGAGGTACGCGTCGTGTAGATACTCGTCGACCAGTTGGTCCACGCCTGCCGCGCGTTGGCCGCGGAGATGCAACTCCATGTCCACTTCGCGGCGGGGTGGCGGCATGCTTGGCGCTGGCCGGCGGTCGACTTTCGGCTTGCTGCCCAGCTTGCGTACCCCCGACAGCGGCTGGCGAATCTTGAATGCCCCCATCTGGACATCCACCCCGGTCATGTCGTCGGAGAACCCGGTGACTTCACCCTCGCCGCCCAAAGCGACGAGCTCGACATGATCGCCCAGTTTCAGCGGGACCCGGACAATGGCCCGCGCCGGCCGGCGACGTTGAGACTCCTTGACGGCACGAGCCGCTGCTTCGACATCCTGCCGGGCGATGTCTTTGACTGGCTTGATCTCGGCCCGTTCGACGCGAACCGGGACTTCGCGGATACGGCGGATCGCTTGGCGAGCCTCTGCGAGCTCGCGCTCGACCTCGGCCAATGCGTCTCGCCGTGCGCTTTCGCGCTCGATCTCTGCTTCCGCGCGAGCGTGCTCCGCTTCACGGCGAAGATTCCCGGCGACAGCGCGTTCTCGTGTTGCCTCTCGCTGTGCGACCTCAGCTTCCTCGCGCCGTTGACGGATCTCGCCGAGTAACGTATCCGCTCGTTCGACCGACGGATCTACGAACGTCCGGGCTCGTTCGATGACTCGATCGGGCATGCCCAGGCGTCGCGCGATCGCGAGCGCGTTTGACTGGCCAGGGATGCCGACCACCAGACGGTACGTCGGGGAGAGTGTCTGCAGGTTGAACTCGACGCTGCCGTTCTCTGTGCCTTCGGTGGAATAGGCGAACGCCTTCAGCTCGGAGTAGTGGGTCGTCGTTACTCCCAGGCATCCTACGTCGAGGATCTCGGTGATGATCGACCGGGCGAGCGCGGCGCCCTCCTCCGGGTCGGTGCCAGCGCCGAGCTCGTCGAGAAGGACGAGGCTTTCCCGCGAGACGCCATCCAGCATCGCGATCACCCGAACCATGTGCGAGGAGAACGTCGAGAGATTTTGCTCGATGCTCTGTTCGTCGCCGATATCGGCGAAAATGCCGTCGAAGACCGGCAGCTCACTGCCCTCGTCAGCAGGTATGAACAGTCCCGACTGGGCCATGACCGCCATCAGGCCGATCGTCTTCAATGCGACTGTCTTGCCACCGGTGTTTGGCCCCGTGATGACCAGCACCCGGAAGGTCGTGCCCAGCTCGATGTCGATCGGGACGACGGTCGATGGATCAAGCAGCGGGTGGCGAGCGCGGTTCAGCACAACCCGACGACCATTGTGGGATTGACCGTCGACGATGGCTGGCATCGTCGCGCGACTCGCGGATGCGTAACGTGCCTTTGCCAGCGCCATGTCGATCGCCGCCAGCGCTTCCAGCGTGCGACGTAGCTCCGGTGCTGCCTCGCCGACCTCCCGTGAGAGCACCGTGAGGATCCGCTCGATCTCATGTCGCTCTGCAGATTGCAGCTCCCGCCAGCGATTGTTCAGATCGACGATATCCATTGGCTCGACGAAGAGCGTCTGCCCGCTCGCGGAGGTGTCGTGGACGACACCCGGCATCTGTCCACGTCGATCGGCGCGGACCGGCACAACGTAGCGTCCGTCTCGCTGGGTGACGATCGGGTCCTGGATCGCAGAGTGCTGCAGATACCGATTGATCCGCTCCAGAAGCCGGCCGTGGGCCGACCTGAGCTGCTGGCGTATTGTGCGCAATGCGTCGCTCGCCGAATCCAGCACCTCACCACGCTCGCCAATGCAGCGGCGGATGTTCGCCTCGATACCTGGCAGCTCGACGATGAATCCGACAAACTCATCGATTTCCGGGTATCGCTCGCTGGCCTCCTCAATTCGCCGAAATGAGCGCTTGAGCGCGCGAGCAGCCGCGATCGTCGAAAGGACATCCAGCAGCTCTTCGGGCTGAAGCACTCCCCCGATCTCTGCGCGCTCGACCTCGGAGAGGATGTTGCGACAGCCTCCGACACCGAAGCCGGCATGGTCTTCGAGGAGGCGATAGGCCTCGTCGGTAACCCGCAACAAGTAGCGGACAGTTGAGGCATCGGCCGACGGTCCGAGCTCGGTGGCTCGTACCGCAGCCAGCGAGAATTGACAATGTCGCGCCACGCTCGCCCGGACGCGGTCGAACTCGAGTGTCGTCAGAATGTCGGTTGCCACGTGCTCTTCCGTTTGCTTCGCTCAGGGTTGGTTGTTCAGTCGCCAGGGTGGTCCGAATGTCGCAGCGCTCATTGTATCGTCCCGCCTTGCGAACCACCCTCAAGCGCGGATCGAACCTGAACATGAAAGGTCTGGTTGACACGAACATCTGTTCGCCATTATACTGACGTCGTCGAGTGGCTGCTGCGATCGATAGCGTACCGCTGGATCATGTGGGAGAGAAGAGATATGAAGGAATTGTCGGCGCGTCAACGAGATATTCTCGGGTTCATCGAGACGTTCACCGATGCGCGCTCCTATCCCCCAACGATTCGCGAGATCCAGGATGGATTGTCGATCTCATCCACCAGTGTTGTGGATTACAACCTCAAGGTTCTCGAGCAGCGCAACTTGTTGCGCAGGAACAGACATATTTCCCGGGGCATTGAGGTGGTCGGCAGAGCGACATCGCGTCGGGGCGTTATCTCGATTCCCGTCGTCGGCCGGATCGCCGCTGGCGAGCCAATTCCGGTGCCGGATGACCTTGTAACTCAGGAGTTCATCGACACAATCGAGTTGGGCGTCGACGTGCTAGGTTCACGGACGGAGGGCTTGTTCGCCCTTCGCGTCAAGGGGCATTCAATGGTCGATGCCTTGATAAACGATGGTGATGTTGTCGTTCTCCGACACCAGAATGTCTGCGAGAATGGCGAGACGGTGGCGGTCTGGCTCAAGAGCGAGCGCGAGACGACGCTGAAGCGGCTGTATCGCGAGGGTTCCCAGATTCGCCTTCAGCCGGCCAACGTGACGATGGGGCCGATCTACACCGACGCGAAGAACGTCGAGATCCAGGGCAAGCTTGTGACCGTCGTCCGGCCAGTGATCCAGTAGCCTCGCGTCTTCAATCGGATCAGCTTCGCTCTGGCGGTCGACGCATCCATGTTGTTACCATCTGCCGTCATGCGCGAAGACACCTTCGACATTGTCATGCTGGGCACATTCGGCCTGTGGCGACTGGGAACGCTCCAGTCGCGCGCGCTTCCGTTCGCCAGCGAGCTCGCCGCGCGAGGCTATCGCTGTGCGATCGTCACCAGCCCATGGGATATGCCGTTCGAGCGCGGAGTCGTCGAGACGCGGGATGGTGTCTTGATCGTCAACACTGCGGCTGCCGGCGCCACGACGCTTCCCGCCGTGTTCCAGCAGCTCGAAGTCATCCGACACCTGCGCCCGCGTCTGATCCACCTGTTCAAGCCGCGCGGATTCGGCGGCATTGCGGCCCGCTGTCTCCTTGGCCGCGTGCCTGTCATCGTCGACAGCGACGACTGGGAGGGCGACGGTGGCTGGAATCGCCAGGGTCACTACCCGCTGGCCCAGCGTCGACTCTTTGATTGGCAGGAGCGCACCCTGCTTCGTGACGCGGATGGTGTCACGGCCGCCAGCACCCTGCTTACTGAGCGCGCGTGCGTATTGCGACGCTCGTCACGGAACGTCCATCGGCTGCCGAACGGTCTTGCGTCGTCATGGATCGCGGAGCTCGAGGCCGCGCGCTCACCCGCGTCGGACCGCGCGATTCCCACTGTGCTGCTCTACTCCCGCTTCGAGGAATTCGCGCCGGGCTGGCCAGACCAGTTTGCACGGTCGCTACGAGGGCACTACCCGCAAGCGCGGATTGTTTCTGTTGGGGGTGGTTCAGCTACTGAAGTAGAGCAAATGGGATATGTAGCGCGAGAAGTGATTCCGTCGGTGCTCGGTTCAGCTGCCGTCGCCGTGTTCCCGTACCAGGACACTCTCATCACCCGCAGCAAACAGTCGGTGAAGTTGCTCGAGCTGATGGCGGCCGGCTGTGCGATCGTCGCATCAGACGTCGGCGATGTGCCGGCCGTCCTCGGGCCGGCCGGCCGCCTTGTTGCCACCGACAATCCCGAGCGATTTGCCGAATCAACCGCTGTGCTGCTCGCCGATATGTCAGGAAGAATGACGCTGGGCGCCGCAGCGCAGGAACGTGTGCGATCGCACTTCTCAATCCCCTCCATCGTTGATCGGCTTGCCGAAGCCTATGCCGAACATGGAGTAACAGGCCGATGAACACGCCCGGTTCTCTACGCCGGCTTGCTGCGATAGGCGTTCTTACGTGGATGATCCTGATTTTCGCGCTGTCATCGAGAAGCACATTCCCGACGACCGGAGGGCTGCCGGCCAACGTCGCCGCTATCATTGGCCATCTTGTTGCCTATGCGGTGCTGGCCGCGCTGATCCGCCTCGCAATACGCGGATTCGAGCCCGACTTCCGCGCTGATTTGATCTCGGTTACTCTCGCGGCGCTGTATGGGCTGAGCGACGAGTTCCACCAGTCCTTCGTCCCGGGCCGCGACGCCAGCGTCTTCGACGTCCTCGTCGACATCGCGGGGGCATCGCTCGGCGTAACAATCACAAATCTGATGGGAAGCTTCTGGCGTCGACCAGGCAGGGAATCATGATGGCGCAGGACCGGAGAGCACTGATCCTCGTCACAGCGATGGCCGCCATCTTTTTCGCTGCGTTCGTCCCACGCTTCGTGGCACGACTCGATCCGCTGACCGGTGATGAGCCGTTCTATGTGATGACCGCAATCAGCATCGTTCGCGATCGTGACCTCGACGAGTCGAACAACTACGCTCAACGTGATTTCGATGAGTTCTATCCCGCCGACCCGCTTCCGAGTGACTGGCAGGGTTGGGGCGGATTTCCGCGCACGCTACCGCCGCACCCAGCGCAGTCGGTGCTTCCCGGGCTTCACACGAAGCACGGGCTTGGGCTTTCATTTCTGATCGCTCTGCCATACGCGTTCGCCGGGCGTATTGGCGCGATGGCCGTCATTATCATCGCCGCAGCGTTGCTAACGGGGCAGATGTATCTCCTCGCTCGGGAGGCTGGCAGCGGCATTCGCCTGGCGGGGGCGATCGCGTTAGCGCTCGCGGTTAGCCTGCCGATTGCGCCATACGCGTTGCTGATCTTCCCAGAGATTCCGGCCGCGCTCATCCTCGTCTATGCCGTCCGACGCCTGAGTCGAGATGAGAATCGAGTCTGGCAGTGGTTGCTAACGGGGGTTGCGGTTGGATTCCTGCCCTGGCTCCATCAACGCTTCGCCCCGACTGCCGCGGTTCTCGGCATCGTGTTGTTCTGGCGATGGTGGCGGTCGCGCAAGCTCGCGGCGGGCATCGCCTGTCTGCTTGTCGGTATCGGGGCGGCAACCCTGATCTATTACAATTGGTGGCTGTACCACTCACCGGTGCAGAATGTGGCCGACCATGCCGGGTTTTCCTCAGCAACGGGGACCGTCAACGGGCTGTTCGGACTGCTGCTCGACGCGCAGTGGGGGCTGATCATCAATGCGCCGATATACATCGTTGCGATCGCCGGGCTTCCGCGCTGGCTGAAGATCGATCGGAATCGCGGGCTGTTGGCGATAGCGGCGATCACGCCGTATCTGCTGGAGGTCGGCGCATATCGGGTCTGGTGGGGAGAGTGGGGCCCGGCGGCCCGCTACCTCGTCCCAGTCGCGCCACTTGCCGCGGCGACGCTAGGCGCGGTGCTTGCGACCAGCGGATGGTCGGTGCGCGCCATTGTTGGCGGAACATGGCTCATTGGGGCGCTATTGACGCTCGTTGGCTTCGCCGATCCCCAGCGCTTCTATCACCAACCGGACGGTGCGAACAATCTGGTGACTCGGGTTGGAGAGATCGTCGGACTCGACGTTGCCGGCCATCTTGTGTCGTTTCAGCCGCACGCAATCTCGCCTGTCCTGGACAGGGTCATGGCGGGGCTCGTTCTTCTTCTGGCCTTCTGGATCACGACAGCGATCATCTATATTCCACCGAAGATCGGCCAGCCGAGTGATCCAGCCCACGATGCCGCTACACTAGAGTCGTGACGAGGAGCGTGAACGACGAGAAGGTAGATGGTCGATGTTTGAGCTACTAACCGGGCTCGGGCTAGCGATGCCGGCCGGCTTGAATGCATACATTCCGATTCTCGCGATCGCGCTGGCCGACCGATATACCGGACTGATTCAACTCGCCGCGCCCTATAATGTCATCGCATCCCCATGGGCAATTGCGATCATTTCGGTGCTCCTTGGGATCGAGATCATTGCCGACAAAATCCCGATCGTCGACCACATCAATGATCTGTTTCAGTCGTTCATCAGGCCGGCTGCCGGAGCGTTGCTCGTCATGGCCAGCACCGACGCCGTCCACAGGATCAACCCGATCCTGGCGATGATCCTCGGCCTCTTCGTTGCGGGCGGCGTGCACATCACCAAGTCAACATTCCGGCCGATCGTGACCGCCACTACCGGAGGAGTCGGGAACCCGATAGTCAGCGCAGCCGAGGATGGCACGGCAATCTGCCTGAGCGTGCTCGCGCTGGTTGCGCCGATTCTCATCGTTCTCGTGATCGTCGCCGTCGCCGGCTTCGCGTTCGTGATGATTCGACGCCGATATGGACGACGTGCTTCGCTTATTTGAAGCAGACAGACTTGCGTCGTACCGACTCATGGTTTATTATAACCATGACGTAGGTGCGAGTAAGTGTTCAGCCGAATCGGGGCGTCTCAAATGCAATTTCAGGACTACTATTCTCTCCTCGGTATCGGGCGCAAGGCAAGCGACGCCGAGATCAAGAAGGCATACCGGGAGAAGGCGCGCCGACTTCATCCGGACGTAAACAAGGCCCCAGACGCTGAAGAGAAGTTCAAGGCGGTCAATGAGGCCTATCAGGTGCTATCCGACGCCGACAAGCGCGCGCGCTACGATCAGTTCGGCGCCGACTGGGAACGCTACCAGGCAACAAGCGACTCGAACGCCGGCCCGGGTGATTTCAGTCAGTGGGTCTCGCAGCAGTCCGGCGGCCCCAGCGGCGCCCGCGTTGAATACCGAACCAATGGCGGTGAGGGGTTTTCCGACTTCTTCGAGACGCTATTCGGCAGTCAGAAGGGCCGGCAGCGCCGACGCGCCCGGACGCCTCGGCGCGGAGAAGACCATGAATACACTGTCGAGGTGCCGCTCCGAGACGCGTTCACCGGCACATCCCGCACCTTCGAGATCCAGATACCCGAGCCATGTCTGGAATGCAACGGCACTGGCGCCACCCACGGCCAGATCTGCCTCATCTGCGAAGGAACTGGAACTGTCGCACGCCGGTCACGCATCGAGGTCACGATTCCGGCCGGTATTCGTGAAGGTCAGCGTGTCCGCGTGGCCGGCAAGGGTTCGCCAGGGGGCGACGGTGGACCCGCAGGTGATGTGTACTTGCGCGTCAAGGTCGTTTCGGACGAGCAGTTCTCGCTCGATGGGAACGATCTTCGAGCCGATGTCGATATCCCGTTGTATACCGCGGTTCTCGGCGGCGAGGCCATCGTCAGGACGTTGACCGGCAAGGTTGCGCTAACGATTCCTTCCCAGTCGAAGAATGGGAAGATGTTCCGTCTACGCGGACAAGGCTGGCCGACGGCGATCGGGTCCAGTGAGCGAGGCGATCTCTTCGCCCGCATACGCGTCGTTCTTCCAGCAAACCTCGGCGAGGAGGAGCTATCGTTGTTCGAAAAGCTCCGTGACATGCGCGAGCCGGAGAAGACTGCGCCAGTCGCGTGATATGATACGCGGTTGGCGGGCGAACGGAATCAGCCCGCGTCTTAGCGCGCCTGCGTCGATTCTCTGAGGGGCGGGATATATGCCGGTAGCAATCGTGCTCGGTGGCCAATGGGGTGACGAAGGCAAGGGCAAGATCATCGATGCGCTGGCGTCCAGCGTAGATGTTGTGGTTCGCGCCAACGGCAGCGCGAACGCCGGACATACCGTCGTCACCGACCGGGGAGTATTCAAGTTCCACCTGATTCCCTCAGGCATCCTTCATCCCGATTGCACCTGTGTCATCGGCGCCGGAGTTGCGCTCGACCCGGCGATCTTGCTGCAGGAACTGGACGACATGCACGCCCGTGGAGTTGACACCTCGCACCTTCGCGTCTCATCCCGCTGCCACCTGATCATGCCCTATCACCCGATTCAGGACCGGCTCGAAGAATCCAGCCGCGGCGCAAATACCATCGGAACCACTCAGCGGGGCAACGGACCGTGTTATGCGGATAAGGCCGCGCGGCGCGGGATCCGTGCCGCCGATATTCTCGATCCCGAGTATCTTGTTCGCCGGCTTGAGCCTGTATTGGCCGAGAAGAATGCGCTCCTTGGCGCGCTCTATGGACACCCGCCGTTCGACCTGGATGAGATGGCCGAACAATTCGCCGCGTACGGCGAGCGGTTGGCGCCATATATCGGTGATGTCGAGGTCGAGATCCAGGATGCGATCGACGCTGGCCGCAACGTCATGATCGAGGGCGCTCAGGCGGCGATGCTAGACATCGACTACGGCACCTATCCATACGTTACGTCATCGTCCCCGACAGCGGCGGGGGTCTGCCAGGGGGCGGGAGTCGCGCCCACTCAGATCGACCGCGTGATCGGCGTCTACAAGGCGTACTCCACGCGGGTCGGCGCTGGCGCGTTTCCGACCGAGCTCTTCGACGACACCGGCGATATGCTGCGCTCGCGCGGCGTCGAGTTCGGCACAACCACCGGGCGACCACGCCGGACGGGTTGGTTCGACGCGGTCCAGGCGCGCTATACGGCACGTCTGAACGGCATCACCGAGATCGCGCTCACGAAGCTCGATGTCCTCGACGGCGTCGACGCGGTTCATGTCTGCGTCGGGTACGAACTCAACGGGGAGCGTCATGATTCCCCCCTGCCCGGATCGAAGACTACGAGCAGGTGAAGCCGATCTATGAGGAGTTGGCCGGCTGGGAAGACGGGGGCAGCGACACAGCGGCGTCTGCCGGCCTGCCCGAGGCGGCCCAGATATATCTGCGGCGGATCGCGGCGCTCGTTGGCGTCCCGATTACCTTCGTCGGCACCGGCCCACATCGCGACCAGCTCATTCACGCGACGGCGGCGGACTAGGCCCGGTCGGTATCAGTCCAGCTCGGCCCGTTGGTTACGCGTCAGCAGCACATGGATCGCGTCATCGACCGAGACCTGACCGTCCAGCACCGCGACGATCGCGTCGGCAATTGGTGTCTCTACTCCATATCGCCGGCCTAGCTCCGCCATCGCATACGCGGTCGTCGCCCCCTCGACGACATGGCCGATCCGCTGGCGCGCGTCCTCCATGCTCAGCCCCTCGCTGAGCAGCTGACCGAACGTTCGGTTGCGGCTGAGCGGGCTCTCGCAGGTCGCAATCAGATCGCCAAGTCCGCTCAATCCGCCGAATGTGAGGGGATTCGCGCCCGCTGCGATGCCCAGCCGCGTTAGCTCCGCGAGGCCGCGGGTAATGAACGCAGCCTTTGCGTTTTGCCCCATCCGGAGGCCGTCCGACACGCCCGCGCCGAGCGCGATGACGTTCTTCAGCGCGCCGCCGATCTCGACGCCGATGACGTCCCGGCTCGTGTACACACGAAACCGCGCGGACGAAAGGAGCGATTGCACAGTCTCGGCGGTGGACAATGCCGCCGACGCAACAACCGCCGAGGCCGGCAGACCTCGCACGATCTCGCCAGAGAGATTCGGCCCGGATAAGATGGCGATTCTCTCAACGGGGATGCCGCCCACGTCGGCCAACACTTCGCTGGATCGCGCGAGCGTGTCTCTCTCGAGCCCTTTGCTGCACGACACGACCAGTGTGTTGCCTGCGAACACAGTCCGAAGCCGCTGGCTGATTTCACGGACGGCCTGTGTTGGGACGACCACGAACACCACATCCGCATCCTGCGCCGCCATGCGGATATCTGATGTCACGCCAATCGCGGGCGCGAGTGGCACTCCGGTGAGATACCGCACATTTTCGCCGGCGGCGCGAATGGCGTCAGCTTGTTCCTCGTCGCGCGTCACGAGCCGCACGTTCGCCCCGACTGAGTCAAGATGGAGGGCGAGCGTCGTGCCCCACGCGCCAGCTCCGACTACCGCCACTGATGAGGGGTTTGACATTTCCTTCCAGCGCTTCCTAGACTCAACCGCGACCACGGTGCAGATCGAACGAAAGGACACAGACAGGTGCTGGACACACGCGAGATTCAGGCGATTATCCCCCACCGCTACCCCTTTCTTCTTGTCGACCGTATTCTCGAGGTCGAATATGGCATCCGCGCAGTGGGTTTGAAGAATGTCACCGCGAACGAGCCCTTCTTTCAGGGGCATTTTCCCCACTATCCGGTGATGCCAGGGGTCTTGATCATCGAAGCCCTTGCGCAGGTCGGAGCGGTGGCACTACTCGGCATGGACGAGCATCGCGGCAAGATGGCGTTCTTCGCGGGTATCGACGGCGTCCGGTTCAAGCGACAGGTGAAGCCCGGCGACGCTCTCCGGCTGGAGGTGGTGATGGGCCGAATGCGTCGTGGGATCGGAACTGGTTCGGCCGTCGCGACGGTCGATGGTGAGCTCGCGGTCAAAGCGGAGTTGATGTTCGCCGTCGCGGATCTCGATCAGCCCGCATGACCCAGGGGGCAGCCTCGCCGGCCCGCATCGGTGTTGTGAAGCCGTGCTGTATCGGCGACTGCGTGATGGCGTTGCCAACGCTCGACTCACTCGCCGCCGCATTCCCGAACGCGGATCTGCAGGTGTTCGTCGGTCCGCACTCGCAGCCGATATTCGAAGGGCGCGAACCGTGGACAGTCCGAAGCATCGGCGACCGCATAACCGCGAAGGCCGCTGGGCGGCAGGCGCTATCGATCCGGGCCGAAGACTTCGATCTGGTTGTCCTGTTGGAACGTTCGCGAATATTGACGTCTGCCTTCGTCGCCCTGGCGGGATGTCCTGTGGCGGCCGTCACTCGCGTCATGCCCGAAGTTCGTCATGAAAGCGTGGCCTATCTCGACGCATTGCGCGGATTGGCGATCGAGCCGCTTGTCACGCAACCTGTTCTTCGGCCGTCTCGACAGGAGGCGGAGATCGCCGATCAGCTGTGTTCTTGCTGGCCTCGCACGGTATTGTTCCATCCAGGTGGCGCAGAGAATCCCGGAGCGACCATGCCCGACAAACGGTGGCCGGCGAGCCACTACGTCGCGTTGGCCCGCCTGATCGAGTCCCATGGCTATACCGTGATCTTCTCTGGCGGCGCGAGCGATCGCGAGCTCGTCAGCCGGATCGTCCAAGATGCCGGACTGCCGAGCGACCGCTCTCTCGCCGGCCAGGTCAGCCTCGGGGGCGCCATTGCCGTCGCAGCCAGATCGAGCCTGTACGTCGGCGGTGACACTGGCATGAGCCATATCGCCGCGGCGACTGGGACGCCCGTCGTCGCGATCTTCGGCCCGACCAATCCCCGCCGGTACCGACCGATCGGCGATCGAGTGACCGTCGTGGCGCCCGCGGCTTCGTGGACACTCCCCGATGTTGATCTTCGGCGGGCAAGCAGCGCGACAGTGCCATGCACGAGCGACGTCACGGTTGAACAGGTCTCCGCAGCCTGCCTGGCCATCCTTCCGCCGGGAGGCTCGTCGGAATGACGACTTTGGCACACATGATTCGCGACGCGGGGCTTGTCGTTGCAGCCGGAGTATCGCCACGCGCGACGAGCGCTGGCGACACCGTGCTTGTCATGCAGCCGGATCATCTTGGAGACATCCTCCTGTCGCAGCCGGCGGTCCGCTTGCTCCGGCAGCAATTGCCGGATGTTCGCCTTGTCGCCGTCGTCGGCAGCTGGTCGAGCGACATTGCACGTATGGCGTGGCCAGTCGACGATATCGTGACAGTCGAATTTCCCGGGTTTACGCGCGCCGCCACCCGTGATCCGAGCGCGCCGTACCGGAAGCTGAAGTCGGCGGCCAGATCACTGGCTCGCCTGAATGCGGGAATCGCGATCGTCCTGCGCCCGGACGCATGGTGGGCGGCCTGGTTGGGGTCGCTCGTGGCCTCCGAGGTCATTACGTCGGATGATCCTCGCGCGAGCCGGTTTGCAACTCGTCAGGCACTCCTTGTCGACGACGAGCACGCAGCTCTGCGGGCGGCCAGGATCGTCGCTGAATGGGTCGGAGGTGAACTGCCTTCGCCGGTGACAGCCCCGCTCTCGATACCACCATGCAAGTCGGCTCGTGACGGCACGACGTCCCTCTTGCGCGCGGCCGGCATCGACAGCAGTTATGTCGTCATCCATCCGGGTTCCGGCGCCGCTGTCAAGCTCTGGCCGGAGTCTCGCTGGCGGCAGGTGATCGATGCCTCGCGGAATCAGGGGGTCTCGGTCGTCGTGACCGGCAGCGACGGGGAACGTGATCTCTGCGATCGCATCACCTCGGGCGTCGATGCGGTAAGCCTCGCCGGCCAGACGAACATCGCGGGACTCCTGGAAATCATGCGCGGAGCAACCCTCGCCATCGGCGCCGACAGCGGGCCGATGCACCTGGCCGTTGCGGCCGGGACGCCAACGATCCACCTCTTTGGCCCAAGCGACCCGTGCCGCTACGGCCCATGGGGTGACCCTGTACGTCACAGAATCATCTCGGCTGGCTGGCGATGCCCGCGGTGCGGCGATCTCAGCCCCGGTCGGCCAGCCGGCTGCGGTTGCATGTTGGCAATCACACCCGAGGCTGTTATCGCCACGATCGACTCGCTGTTGAGCACCCATGCGACGGGTTGACCTCGCGGTTGATGCCAGCCGTTCTGACTCGGCCGAGCGGACCGGAACCGAGTGGTACTCGTTTGAGCTTCTGCGCGCGATGGCCGCCATCGACGAGGGGCCGGCAATGACGTACTACCATCGCGAGTTCCGGCCGGACTGGCCCTCCGGCTCGCATGTGGATCACGAGCTCATCCGGATGCCGCGGCTCTGGACTCATGCCGGCCTCTCGCTGCGGATGCTTCGCGACCGGCCGGCGGCGCTCTTTGTTCCATCCCACGTCATCCCGGTCATTCACCCGCGAGCCTCGATCGCGACGATCCACGACCTCGGTTACCTGCATGAGCCTGAGGCGCACGACCAGGCATCCCGGCTGATGCTCGACCGCACGACTCGCTGGAACGGTCGTGTTGCCAGCCGTCTCATCGCAGTCTCCGCCACGACACGTGACGATCTGATTCGTCACTATGGGGTGCGGCCCGGCAAGATTGCGGTCGTCCACTCCGGCATCGACCACCAGCGATTTCGCCGCCACGATCCATCGGCCACGCTTTCGCACGCCGGAATCACGCGTCCATATCTACTGTTCCTCAGCACAGTTCAGCCGCGGAAGAACGTCGTTCGTCTTGTCGAAGCATTCGAGCAGCTCGACAATCATGACCTGCATCTCGTTATCGGCGGACGATCGGGCTGGATGAGTGACCCGATCGAGCGTCGTCTGAAACAGAGCCCCAGGAGCGACCGCATCATCCGGCTCGGCTATGTTCCCGACGAACTCGTGCCGGCCCTGTATGCGGGCGCGGCGGCGTTCGTCCATCCGGCGCTCTACGAGGGGTTCGGGCTTGGGATCCTCGAGGCGATGGCCTCCGGCGCGCCAGTCGTAACCAGCAACGTCGGCAGCATGCCGGAGGTATCGGGCGACGCTGCGATTCTCGTCGACCCGCATGATGTTCGCTCCATCCGCGACGGCATCCTCGCAGCGCTTGATCCCGCGAACCGAGTCGACCTGGTCGAGCGGGGCGCGCGTCGTGCCGCCGGCTTCACCTGGGAACGAACAGCCCAGCTGACGCTCGACGTGATCGCGGAGGCGCGACGTGGGCGCAACTGAGCGGCGCATCCTCGTTGTCAAGCTCGCTGACCTCGGGGACCTCCTCATGTGCGAGCCGGCCTTGCGCTCGTTACGCGCCGCCTACCCCGACGCGTCGATCGACGTCGTTGTGCCGCCGTCGTCCGCCGCGCTCCTGCCGTTACTTGGCCACGGTCTTCGGGCAGTCACGTTCCCAAAACATCTGTTCGATCGGCCGCGATCGTTGGCCCGTCCGGATCGGCTGATGATGGGCGCTCGATTTGGCTTGTCGCTTCGCCGCGCTGGCTATGACACCGTCGCGCTGCTCCATCATCTGACCACCAACGCAGGGGCGATCAAATTCCGATGGCTCACACGGGCTACCGGCGCACCCGAAATAGTTGGTCTCGATAATGGGCGAGGGACATTCCTCACCACGCGGGTCCAGGATCTCGGTTTCGGCGCGCGCCATGAGGTGGAGTACATGCTGGCCATCGCGAAGGCCGCCGGTGGAGTTGACATCGATCCCGCCCCTCGGATTGATCAGTCGCTCCTGCCTCACGTTCCCGGCCTGCCGCGTGACTACGCAGTGATCTACCCAGCCACTGGTCCATACTCGCCCGCGCGCACCTGGGCAGCCGAGCGTTATGGCGCAATCGCGGCTGCGGTCGCGGCCCGTGGGATCACCCCGGTAATCGTCGGCGCGAAGGACGCGCTGGAGCCGTCAGCAATCATCCGACGCATTGCGCCAGACGCGCTGGATCTCGTCGCATCGACGAATCTCCCTGGGCTCGCGGCAGTGCTCAAGGGGTCACGAGTGGTCATTGGCGCAGACTCCTTTGCGGGCCACCTGGCGGCTGCTCTCGATTGTCCCCGGGTAACGGTTTTCGGGCCATCGAACCGGGATGCGTGGAGGCCATGGGGTTCTCAGGACGTCGTCGAGGCAAGCCAGGTTGCGGCAACACGTGGGCTGGTCGTGTACCATGATCTTCCCTGTCAGCCATGCCTGTACACGGGCTTCCGGCTCGGCCGGCCCGCTGGCTGTCCAACACGGACCTGCATGGCACTGGTTACTGTGGAGGACGTCGTGCGCGCCATCGATCTCGTCATCGGGGGTTCCTGATGTTCCGGGGAGGCCGGACGATCGGGCTGCTATTGATCCTCGGCGGCCTCGGTATCATGGCAATCTCCGCCGCGTGGCTGGCTTCCGGCGTTGCCGACAAGAATTCCGGACTTCGGACATCGGGCGCGATTCTGGGCGGCGGGCTGCTCTTCGTTGCAATCATCTTGCCGATGCTGGCCGGCGGCACGTATGTATTCCTGAAAGGACGAAGCGAAGAGGCGCAGTTCGCAACCGGACAACGCCAGCGAAAGTTACTCGCGATCGTCGAGACTGCCGGACAGATCAGCATCGCCGATCTCGCGCTGCAAATCGGTGGAACACGAGACTCCGTCCGTGATGATCTGTACGACCTCGTGTCCAAGGGCCTCTTCTCTGGGTACGCAGACTGGAACCGAGGCATTTTGTACACTCGCGCCGCGTCGGATCTACGCGGTTCGGAGACGTGTCCCAACTGCGGAGGGCAGCTGGAGATCGCAGGCAAGGGCTTGATCCGCTGCCCGTATTGTGGAGCCGAGATCTTCCTGCCATGATGCGCAGTGTGAAGCGTAAGGAGGCCAGCGATGTCCACGCGTGACAGGCTCGACCGGGCGCTCAACCGCGTCCCCGGTTATGCCGGCTATCGCGATAAGGAACGTCGTCGTGACAGTGACCGGGCGATTCGCGCCAAGTTGGCAACCGATTACGGACAGCTCGCCGACCGGCTCGGCCGCCTGGGTAACCGCCTGGCAGAGAACCGCAAAATCGACGCTGTCGGGATCGTCGATAAGCCACTGACACTGCTTCGATCGTTCATCGACCGCGTCCGGGTCGCAACCTACGGCTATGCGCCGGCGTTCGCCAATGATGTTGTCGATGCGACTGTCCTCGACCAGATCGCCGCATTTGACTCGGCGCTTGCAGACCAAATACCGACACTGGAGGAGCAGATCGCCTCGCTGGAGAGTGCCGAACCGTCCGCTGGCGAGTTCCGCGCCGCCGCCGACCAGATCGGCGCGACAGTGCAACAACTGTCCGATCGGTTCGATCGACGCGCCGAGGTCATCCATGCTGGCCGGCCATTGCCCGAAAAGGACATGCTCGCACTGCTGGGGCCGGCCGCGCCGGATCAGCCGTCAGAGCTTTGGACGCTCCGGATCGGCGGCGCGGTCTCGTACAACGGGCAGGACTACTCGGTAATCGGACACGTCACCGCCAGTATGTCGAGCGGCTCCCGTCGCGCCTATCAGTTGCGCGGCGGTGATGGCCGGCAGTGGCTTGAGGTCGGTGACCGGCACGACGACCCACTCGCATGGCTGACGGAGGCGGAGCTGCAGTTGGTTGGTCGACCACCGTCGGTCAAGCTCGGAGAGACAGACTACGCATTCATGCACGAAACGCAGGCGCACGGCGAAGTTGAAGGGCGCCAGGGGTCGGACGAGCAATCTCTCCGTTACCTGGAATACGGCGCAGGGCCTCGCGTCTTGCATATCTACCAGTGGGGCACCCAATATCTGGCGCTCGAAGGTGTCGCGATCGACCTTCGCGACATCGAGCTATACCCGAGCCACCGATAGCTCGGCAAACCGGGACGAACGTCCCATCAGTGGAGGAGAATCTCACAGATGGCCATCCTCGATCGCATGTCCCGCCTTATTCGCGCGAACATCAACGACCTGCTCGACCGCTCGGAGGATCCGGAGAAGATGCTCAACGAGCTTCTGCGCGAGATGGACAGCAGCATTGTCGAAGCCCGCAGCCAGGTCGCGAACACCATCGCGCAGGAGAAGGAGCTCGAAGCCGACCTTCAACAATCGCAACACGACGCCCGCGAATGGGAGAGGCGCGCGGAGCTCGCCGTCGGCGCCGCGAAGGATGATCTCGCTCGGGAAGCGCTACGGCGCAAGCGGGACGCCGAGAGCATCGCAACCGTCTATGCTCAGCAACTGACTTCGCAGCAGGAGATGGTCGAGAAGCTGAAGTCGCAACTCACCATGTTGCAGGCAAAGCGCGACGAGGCTGTGTCGAAGCGCGACGTCCTTGTTGCTCGTCACCGCGCAACCGTGGCTCAGCGCCAGATCACCGAGAGTCTCTCAACCCTTCCTGGGCTCGACTCGTCGAGCGAGCTCGACCGGATGGAGAAACGGATCCGGATGGAAGAGTCGAAGACCGCCGCGCTGGGAGAGCTCCAGGGTGATGATGTCGAGTACCAGTTCCAACAGCTCGACCGGGACGACGATATCGAAAGCGAGCTCGCTGCTCTCAAGTCGCGCAAAGCGGGCAACGACACGAAAAGCCTGAATCCAGGAGCGCCAACCGAGTCTGGATCGTCGAGCTAGCCGGCAGTTTCGCCCGGTCCGCTGGTGGCAGGAGGAAGTCAATTGGCCATCCTGGATCTTATCGAGTATATCGACTCACGCCCCGACGAGATCGTCCATCGTATCCCGGAATACGGATCGGGCGAGTTTCGGCTTGGCTCACAATGCGTCGTCCGGGAGTCGCAGCAGACTGTGTTCGTCCGGGACGGAAAGGCGCTGGATATTCTGCCCCCGGGGCGGCATACCCTCACGACAGCGAACATCCCACTGCTGACCGGCATCATCGGGCTGCCATTCGGATCAAAGAGCCCGTTCCGCGCCGAGGTCTATTACGTGATGATGCGGGAGTTCACCGGCCTGAAGTGGGGCACGACGCAGCCAGTCGTGTTCCGCGACAGTGAGTTCGGGATGATCCGCATCCGCGCGTTCGGCACCTACTCAATGCAGGTCAAGGATCCGCAGGTCTTCGTGAATCAGATCGTCGGCACGCAGTCGACGTATTCGACGAGCGACATCGAGAACTACCTGCGCACGATCATCATCAACGAGTTCAACGACATGATGGGCGAGACGCTGACGACCCTGCTCGATGTTCAGGCGAAGACAGTCGATCTCGCGACTGCCGCACTCCACAGCCTGACGGATAACTTCGAGAGGATCGGGCTTGAGATACGCTCGTTTCAGATCGGCGCGATCACGCCACCCGATGAGGTACAGACCGCAATCGATCAGCGCAGCGCAATGGGCGCGATCGGCAACATGCAGACCTACACCCAGTACCAGGCCGCGCAGGCGATCGGTGGTCTCGGTCAGGGAGGCGAGGGAGGACAGGGGAGCAACCTCGCGGAGGGAGCCGGCCTTGGCGCCGGGATCGGGATCGGAGCGGCTATGGCTGATGCGCTTCGTCAGTCGATGGCCGGAGGGCAGCAACCTGCCCAGCAAGCGCAGGCGGGCGGGCAACGCTTCTGTCCGAATTGCGGCAATCCCGTCCCCGCTGGCGCGAAATTCTGCCCAAGCTGCGGCCATAACGTTTCGGCAACAGCCGCCTGCCCGAAGTGCGCGACCGAAAACCCCACGGGCTCGAAGTTCTGCCAGAACTGCGGGACCGCGCTGGGCACGACGTAACCACAACCAGAAATCGTGATTAGTCAAACGGGTCGCCACTCATGTGCAACCCGTTTGACCGTGGCCGCGTGTTCGGCCTAGAATCTGTTGGTTTGCCCGGCCGCATCGCGGCCAGGCCGAATTGGCGTCGCGCCGTGATGACCACGCGCTGACCTACACAACAACGCGAGCAAAGGAAGAGCAAAACGTGGCAGACAGGAAGATCCGGGTAGCGATCATCGGCGTCGGCAACTGCGCCTCGTCGCTGGTGCAGGGCGTTCAGTACTATGAGAATGCGAACCCGAATGAGTTCGTGCCAGGGCTGATGCATGTCGAACTCGGGGGATATCACATCCGCGATATCGAGTTCTCTGCTGCGTTCGATGTCGACGCGACCAAGGTCGGCAAGGACCTGAGCGAGGCGATCTTCTCAGGACCGAACAACACCTACAAGTTCGCGGATGTGCCTCACCTGGGTGTCACTGTTCACCGTGGGATGACTCACGATGGCCTGGGCAAGTATCTCTCGCAGATCATTACCAAAGCGCCCGGCCCGACGGCAGACATCGTTCGCATCCTCAAGGAGACCGAGACCGACGTCGTCATCAACTACCTGCCTGTTGGCTCCGAGATGGCGACGAAGTGGTATGTCGAGCAGTCACTGGACGCCGGTTGCGCGTTCATCAACTGCATCCCGGTATTCATTGCGCGAGAAGAGTACTGGCAAAAGCGCTTTGAGGAGCGTGGACTGCCGATCATCGGCGACGACATCAAGTCCCAGGTTGGCGCGACGATCACCCACCGTGTCCTCACCCGGTTGTTTGCCGACCGAGGCGTGCGCATCGATCGAACCTACCAGCTCAACTTCGGCGGCAATACCGACTTCATGAACATGCTCGAGCGTGAACGGCTGGAGTCAAAGAAGATCTCGAAGACGAACGCCGTCACATCACAGATGGATTACGAGCTGCCGGCCGAGAATGTCCACGTCGGCCCGAGCGACTATGTGCCATGGCTCGAGGATCGCAAGTGGTGCCACATCCGGATGGAAGGCACAACGTTCGGCGATGTGCCACTGAATCTTGAGCTGAAGCTGGAAGTCTGGGATTCGCCAAACTCGGCCGGCGTCGTCATCGACGCGGTGCGCTGCGCGAAGTTGGCGCTCGATAACAACATCTCAGGCTCACTGCTGGCGCCATCGTCGTACTTCATGAAGTCGCCGCCTGTCCAGTACCACGATGATATTGCCCACCAGAAGGTCGAGGAATTCATCGCGCAAACCGCCATCGGGGCTGGCGCACGCCGTGCGACCTCCGTGAGCGAGACAGATACGGAATCCTGAGGAATCACGGAGGCGTTGGAGCACAATGTCGACGCTGCGTAAGGTGGCGCGTCGCTGGTTCAACGCCTCCGTCGATGATTCACTCCTGCTCAACCTGTCCTATGTCCTGCATGAGCGTTCGGACTCCGCAGCCGTTCGTGCGCTCGCCGCGGGCTGCCGGTCACACGCTGCGTGGTTGAACCAGAGCCCGACGCTGCCGATTGCTACCGTCGAGGGCGCGATCGACACCGCGATCGACATCTGGCTCACTGCAACGATTGGGCTCCACCGCGACCTACCGGACGCGCTGCAGGGCGCCTACGCGCAGAACGCTGAAATCCTCCTGATCGACGAGCCGTCGGCCTCAATGACCACCACGTCATTCTTCCGTGCGGATGCAGCGATTTCACTGCCCCCCGTCGCCGGCGCGACGATTGGCGTCGCCGGCCTGGTTGCTCGACCGGGCCGCACCGACGCGCACCTCGTCATTGCCGGCCCGTTTCAATGGCCGAACCAGCAGCGGGCAGCAATCCGGGCGCTGGAACGATTGATCCAGCAACACGTCGACCAGTGGATCCCACCTCATGCGCTATGGCAGGCGCCAGTGGAGAAGCTACTTTCGGGCGAGGTCGCCTGAGGCCACATCCGACCGGGGCACCGACGCAGCATCCAACAGCTCGTATTGATAGCCCTGGCTGACCAGAAAGCGCTGCCGCCGAACCGCATAACCTTCCTCGGACGTCCCGCATGCGACGAGCGTGTAGAAGCAAGCGGACTTCCCCGGCGCCGGCCGGAGGACGCGTCCGAGTCGCTGTGCCTCCTCCTGACGTGAACCGAATGTCCCGGAGATCTGGATCAACACCGACGCATTCGGCAGGTCGATGCCAACCGTCCCGATTCGAGAGATGCCGAGAACCGGGATGTCTCCCTCTCGAAACCGGGCGAGCACCGCCTCGCGTTCCCCACGATCCGACTGGCCGGTCAGCACAGGGAATCCAAGCACCTCTCCTGCGCGGCGGAGCCCGGCAACGTGAGTTCCCGCAACGATCACCGGGTCGTCGCGATGGATCGCCAGAAGCCGTTTCAATACCGCCAGGCGATACCGCAGACGCTCGCGAGCAGTCGGGGCCTCCGGGATCCGCACCTCGACACAGCGGGCCGGCGCGATCCAGCCTTGCCGCTCAAGCTCAAGCCACGACACATCGTAGAGCGCGGGGCCAACGAGCGCGCTAATCTCGTCTTCCCGCCCATCCTCACGAACCAGTGTCGCCGTCAGGCCTAATCGACGCGACGATTGGAATGCTGCCGCAAGCCGGAAGACATCGGCCGGCAGTGACTGGACTTCATCGTAGATGACGAGATCCCAGTGTCGCTCGCGCAGCCCGTCTCGGACGCGGCCGGTGGTGGCCGCGTGGTAGGTGACGATCATCACTCGCTCGGCGCCGATCGAACGCGCATGGGCGCTAACGCGCTCCGGTGACAGGTTCGATAATCCGACAAACGCCGACAGCCACTGCTCGGACACGGTTCGCGATGGCGACAGAACGAGCGTGGATCCGCCGATTGCGGCGGCCGCCGCCACACCAACAATCGTCTTCCCCGCGCCACATGGCAGCAGCACGAGCCCTGAACCGCCAACCAGGAACGCGCTGACCGCCTCCCGCTGATACGGTCTCAGCGTCGCTGTTACGCGGTAGGGGTCTGCTCGCGCATGGATAGCTCGGCCATCCGCCACGGGCCAGCCCGCGGTCATCGCGGCGATCTTCAGCTCCCCGATCTCGGACTCATCTACCGGAGCGACCCAGCGCGAGTCGCGTTGCTGTGGTGATAGACCGAGGCGACGTAACAGACCCGCGTCTGAAGCCGTTATGACAGCGGATCCGTCACATTGTTCAAGCCGCAGGCGACCCCAGCGAGCCATGACCTCGGTAACGCGAGCGGCGACCGGCTGAGGGATTGGCCCGGCCGCGGCAGCGGCGAGGTCGCGAAGAACGTCCACACCCGTGAAGCCACGCGCAGCAGCACTCCACAACGCCATATTCGAGAGCTCGAATACATAGTCATCGGCGACAACGGACCGCAAGACGGAGGAGCGCCGGGCGACGTCCACCAGCCGGTCGCGGCCGGCGCCACTGGTGATATGGATCAACCCATCGCGCCGAAAGATAAGTTGACTCGCGGCCATTGAGGTTACCCGTTTCTGCGTCCAGACGCCAAAACTGATATGATTCTAAGGTTATTGGAGCGCGTACGTGCACGTCGGCTGGGAGACCCTCCTCGTGGAAATCGGGAACATTCGACCAATCAGCATCGACACCGAAATGAGGCGCTCCTACCTCGACTATGCGATGAGTGTCATCGTGCAGCGCGCCCTGCCGGATGTCCGCGATGGGATGAAGCCGGTCCAGCGACGGATTCTGTACGGCATGTCGGAGATGGGCCTCCGGGCCAACACTCGGTTCCGGAAGAGCGCAGGCATCGTCGGCGAAGTTCTCAAGAGCTATCACCCGCACAGTGACACAGCCGTCTACGACGCGCTCGTCCGCATGGTACAGGAGTTCTCGCTCCGCTACCCGCTAGTCGATGGCCAGGGCAACTTCGGCTCTGTCGATGGGGATGGCGCGGCGGCGATGCGCTACACCGAGGCGAAGCTCAGCGCGATCGCCGAGGAGCTGCTCGCTGACATTGACAAGAACACGGTCGATTTCCAACCAAACTACGATGGCACGACAACCCAGCCAGTCGTGCTGCCGGCGAAGCTCCCCAACTTGCTGATCAACGGCGCGGCCGGCATCGCTGTCGGGATGGCCACGAATATCCCGCCGCACAACCTGAGCGAGATCTGCGACGCCATTGTTCACCTGGTTGACAACCCGGAAGCAACTATCGAAGATCTGATGAATTTCGTCCACGGGCCGGATTTCCCGACTGGCGCGACGATCCTCGGCCGCGAGGGCATCAAGGCCGCGTTCGCAACCGGACGAGGACGGGTGGTTATCCGAGCCAACGCCTTCATCGAGGAGACGAATCGGGGCCGGTACGCCATCATCGTGACTGAGTTGCCGTACCAGGTCAACAAGGCGGCGTTGATCGAGAAGATTGCCGAGCTCGTGAAGGTCGGCCGGCTGGATGGCATTCACGACCTGCGTGATGAATCCGACCGGGACGGCATGCGCATCATGATCGAGCTGAAGCGGGACGCGCAGCCAAAGAAGGTGCTCAACAACCTCTACAAGTTCACTGCCCTCCAGTCGTCGTTTGGCGTCAACATGCTGGCGTTGGTCGACGGTGTGCAGCCACGAGTCCTCGGTCTGCGACGCATCCTCGAGCTGCACATCATCCACCGGCAGGAAATCCTCACTCGCAGGACCCAGTTCGAGCTGGAGCGAGCCAGACGTCGCGCCCATATCCTCGAGGGGCTCAAGATCGCGCTCGATAACCTCGATGCGATCATCAAGACCATTCGCGAGTCACGAACCAGCGAGAGCGCCCGGAACAACCTCATGAAGGGGTTCAGCCTCAGCGAGGTCCAGGCAACCGCGATCCTCGATATGCAGCTCCGCCGGCTCGCGGCGCTGGAGCGCAAGAAGATCGAGGACGAGTACCGTGAATTGCTGAAGGAGATTGCCCGGCTGGAGGACCTGCTTGCCAGCCCGCACAAGATCCTCCAGTTGATCAAGGACGACGTGGCATACCTGAAGGAAACCTACGGTGACGCGCGTCGGACACGGATCGTCGATGCCGACGGTGAGATCAGTGACGAAGACCTCATCCCGGAGCTGAATGTGCTGGTCACGATGACCAATCGAGGTTACGTCAAGCGCATCCCCGACGGCGTCTATCGCACCCAGCGGCGCGGCGGTCGCGGCGTCACTGGGGTGACAATGCGCGAGGCCGACGGTGTCCAGCACCTTGTTGCCGCCAACACCCACGATTCACTACTGTTCTTCACCAACCGTGGCCGTGTTTTCCAGCTCAAGGTCTATGATCTGCCAGATGTCGGGCGAATGGCCAAGGGGATGGCGGTTGTCAATCTTCTCAGCCTGCAGCCGAACGAGTCGATCACAACGCTACTTCCAGTTCGCGATTTCAAAGAGGCAGAGTATCTCTTCTTCTGCACTCGCAACGGTCGCATCAAGCGCACGGCGCTCGATCAATTTTCAGCCGTCCGATCGACGGGTCTGATCGCGATCACGCTCGACGATGACGACGAGTTGGCGTGGGTGCGCATGACCAGCGGCAACGACGACATCATCCTTGTCACCGAACAGGCCAAGGCAATTCGATTCGACGAGGGGGATGCGCGCGCGATGGGTCGGCCGGCGGCCGGCGTCATCGGCATTCGCCTGGGGGTCTCCGATCGCGTGATGGCAGCGATCGTCATCGACGACATCGCCGCCGGGAATGACCTGCTGCTCGTCTCGGAGAATGGCTTCGGCAAGCGAACAGCCGTGTCGGAGTTCAACGTGCAGCATCGGGGCGGCCAGGGCGTCACTGCAATGAGGTTAACGACCCGCAACGGCAAGCTCGCCAGCGCCGAGCTCGTTACCCCTGACCAGGAAGTGATGCTGATGTCGAACGACGGCATCGTGATCCGAACGCGGGTCGAGCAGATCTCACGCTACGGCCGGCAAACTCAGGGCGTAGCCGTCATGCGACTTGGCAACGGTGATCGAGTGGTTTCGATGACGGTGCTCTCCGAGCAAAGCGAGGAGGCCGACGCGCTCGTCGACACGCTGGCCGAGATCGACAAAGAGGAGCGCGCTCCGAAGTCGAACGGCCGAACGCCAAAGACGCCCAAGGCAAGTCGCTAACCCGCGTCCGGACGAATCCGTTTACGGCGCTGGCGATCGATTCGCATCGTCAGCGCCGGTGTCGCTACGAGCAAGCCTCCCGCGACTATCGTCGTCAAGAGTGCGATCATGTTCGCGGACGCCATCACTGTAGTCGATCCCGCCCCACGCGCAATCACCGCAATCCCCCCGACAAACACGACGAACCATGCAATCGGATTCAGTGGTCTCAACGCATCGTCGAGCATGCCATCCGACAGGGTTGCCAGCGCGGAGATCATGAGCGCCAGCGACAGTCCGATTGAGGCCTGCTGCGCTCCGAATCGCCCGGCCCCCAGTACAACCGCGGTCACAGCGAGTGGACCTGGCAGGAACGCGAGCGCAGCCGACACGGCAGGCGCTTCGGCCATCGAAGTTAGCAGCGCCGCAAACAGGAGCGCAACGACCATTGCGCAGATGGTGGCGGTTGCCGCAGCGAGGGCCGGCCCCCAGCCCCCGCCGATACGCGGATCTGCGATCACAAGACTCGCCGCGACGAGCGCCGTTGGGACGACGGTCAGCATCGAAATCGTGTCGATCGCCGTGATCGGCCAACTCACTTGCGCTTCCGAGCGGTGAACTGCATAGGCGCCAACAGCAAAGAGCGCGGCTAACGCCACCAGCGTCAACGCGAGCGCAATATCTCCGAGTCGTTCGTTGAGCGCGGGCACCGCGAGCAGCAGCGTCGCGCCGAGTGCGCGAAAGATCGTCGGCGGCACTCGTGAGCGCCAGTCGGCCGGAAACCACGGTCGTGAAGGCCGGCTCTGGCGGGCGCGTGGTGGCTGAAAATGCCGTCGTGGCGCCGGGGGCGGGCCCGCCGCTTGTTGCTGTCTCACGCGAGCATTCTACCGTGCCGCTGCGATGACCGATGCTATACTGCCTCGCCCGAGAGGATGAGTCCCATGTGCGACGGGAGCGCGACCTGAACGGCAATATCCGTGTTGGTGTCTTTGGTGGAACCTTCGACCCGATCCATATCGGGCACCTCATCGTCGCCGAGATCATGCGGTTTCGGTTACAGCTCGCCCAGGTGATTTTTATGCCGGCCGGCGTTCCTCCTCATAAGCCCGGACGGATCGTCTCGGCCAGCGAACACCGAGTCGCCATGCTCCGGATCTCGATCGGCGAGTCGTCGAGCTTCGCGATAAGCACCATCGATCTCGACCGCGAAGGCTGGTCGTACACTGCTGACTCGCTCAGAATCCTGCGTAACAGAATCAGCGAAACCTCGGAACTCTATTTCCTGATGGGCCAGGATTCGCTACGCGACTTCCCGACCTGGAATCGACCGAATCTGATCGCCGCACAGGCCCGGCTCGGAGTCGCGCTCCGGCCAGGTGTCGAAGTCTCGGTCGCCGAAATCGAGCACACGGTGCCAGAGACGCGTAACCGTATCGACCTTGTGTCGATTCCCTTGATTGGAGTCTCGTCTACCGAGATCCGCGCGAATGTCCGCAGCGGCGGACCCTATCGGTACCAGGTGCTTCCCGGAGTCGCCGACTATATCCGGGATCACGGCCTGTATCTCGATGTGGACGAACGGAATTGAGATCTTCGGTTGACATCGTTCCAAGACGACGCGTACACTCAGCGGTCGGCATGATGAGGGACGCTACGCCAGGCGCTTTCAGCGCCACTAGTGCCCGGCGACTAAGCCGGCAAGGGGTGGGTTTCATTGCGTGCGCATTCCAGGATAACGATAACGGTCATACTCCTCATCACATTTGTCTCTGCCTGGCTAGCAATCCCGTCTGACTGGCTGAATATTGCCGGGGCCAAAGACAACATCTACGTGCACCAGGGGCTCGACCTTCAGGGTGGTCTCCAGGTGGTGCTTGAGGCTCGGCCACCCGAGGGTCAGTCCGTCAGCCGCGACGAGCTCGTCGGGACACGCGACACGATTCAGCGTCGTGTCGGTGGACTCGGAGTCTCCGAGCCGCTGATCCAGACGCGCGGCAGCAACCAGATTGTCGTCGAGCTGCCCGGCGTCAGCGATCCTCAGCAGGCTGTTGACTTGCTGAAGCAGACTGCGCTCCTCGAAATCATCGATCCTCAGGGTCAATATCTCCCCGTCGGCACGAAGGTCAACACAACGCTCGGCTCGGCGCGACAACCCGGCGCGGATGGCACGCCAGCGACCGGCGAGGCGACGCCCGGCTCGACACCCGACGGAACGCCGGCGGCAACTCCCGGCGCAGGAGCCAGCACCGATCAGAATGCAGGCGGCCCAACGTTCACCACGATTGTCTCCGGGGCCGACCTTGCCGACGCATTTCCGACTCAGGACAGTGTCGGATCAATCGTCGTCGGTTTCCGGCTCAAGCCGGAGGCAGCCGACAAGTTCTACGAGTACACAAGCACCCATATCGGCCAGCCGATGTCGATCGTCGTCGACAACACCGTCATCAACTCCGCGACGATCCGTGACGCAATCTCCAACGAGGGTGTTATCAACGGGCTCACCCCTCAGGAGGTCACCAATCTCGTCCTGCAACTGAAATCCGGCGCGCTGTCGGTGCCACTGGAGGTCGTTCAGAGTCGGACTATCGGCCCGTCGCTCGGGCAGGACTCGATCGACCAGTCCATCCTTGCCGGCCTCGTCGGGCTCGGGCTCGTCGCGCTGATGATGATCCTCTATTACCGACTGCCGGGTCTCCTGTCGGTCTTCGCATTGCTGATCTATACATCGATCGTCTTTGCGTTATTCAAGCTGATCCCCGTGACACTGACGCTGGCCGGCATCGCTGGCTTCATTCTCTCGATCGGCATGGCAGTCGACGCGAACGTCCTGATTTTCGCCCGGTTGAAAGATGAGCTCCGGCTTGGACGGCCTATTCCGGAAGCAATCGAGGCGGGATTCGACCACGCCTGGCCATCGATTCGCGACTCCAACATCTCAACGATGATCACCTGCGCGATCCTGTTCTGGTTCGGCCGCTACACCGGCGCCAGCATCATCCAGGGTTTCGCGCTAACATTATTCGTTGGTGTCGTCGTGTCGATGTTCACCGCCATTGTCGTGACTCGAAATATGCTGCGCATTCTGCTTACGATCCGTCCGATCAACGATCGCTGGTGGCTGGGAGTCGATCACGGGCAGGGTGTCCCCGCCCGAGCCGAGTAGGAGAAACCGACGTGACAGGGGTTGTAGTTCCATGATCGATATCGTCGGCAAACGACGCATCTGGTACTCCATCTCGGCGCTGCTGATCATTCCGGGGGTCATTGCCTTGCTGGTTCATGGTCTCAGCCTGGGCATCGACTTCACTGGTGGCACCTCGTGGGAGCTGCAATTCCAGAAGCCGGTCGACTCACTGGAGGTTCGATCCATCCTGGCCACGCATGGCTACTCGGATTCGATCGTTCAAACCTCCCAGGACAACACGATCCTGATCCGGATGAAGGAGCTCAAAGAGGGTTCGCCCGAGAAGACCGCGATCGAGGACGAATTCCGAGCGCGATTCGGCGAATTCAAGGAACTGCAGATCGAGACAGTCGGCCCAACCGTCGGCAATGCGATCCGCAACCGGGCGATCCTTGCGGTGATTCTCGCATCGATCGGCGTGCTCTCCTACATCGCCTGGGCATTCCGGAACACCGATAGTCCTGTGCTCTATGGGACGGTCGCGATCGTCGCGATGCTCCACGATGTCCTGTTCGTCCTCGGCGTCTTTTCGATTCTGGGCTGGGTGGCAGACATCGAGGTCGATGCCCTGTTCGTCACCGCCGTGCTCACTGTCATGGGCTTCTCCGTTCACGATACGATCGTGGTCTTTGACCGAATCCGCGAGAATCTCGGAAAACGAATCGCCCCGACGTTCGAGGAAACGGTCAACTACTCGGTCGCCCAGACGATGGTGCGCTCGTTGAACACGTCGCTCACCGTCATTCTGACGCTGGCGGCGCTGTATCTCTTCGGCGGCGAGTCGACGCGGTGGTTCGTGTTCGCCCTGTTGATCGGAGTTGCGGCCGGCACCTACTCCTCGATCTTCAACGCGAGCCAGTTGCTTGTCTCCTGGCGAAACGGGGAAGTCCAGCGCTTCTTCCTGTTCTGGCGCAAGCCATCTGGCTCGCGCGCGCGCGCAACCTGACCTGATGGGTCAGTCTCCGAACGACGAAGCGCGACGCACCGCGGTTATCGGCGGCGGTATCGCGGGTCTGACCGCGGCATACCGTCTCGCTCGCCAGGGGCACCGGGTGACACTCTGGGAGCAGGATGAACAGCTCGGAGGGTTGGCTGCCGCGTTCGAGCTACCGTCGGGCGCTGAGATCGAGAAGTTCTACCACCATCTGTTCATGAGCGATCGCGCGATCATCGAGCTGATGGAGGAACTCGGCATCGGCAGCCGCCTGCGTTGGATTGACTCCAATGTCGGGTTCTTCTATGACGGACGGATCTACCCGCTCACAACTGCGACCGATCTGATCAGGCTACCGTTCATTCCAGTGGTGGATCGTGTCCGGCTGGGTCTGATCACCCTCTATCTCCAGCGCATCAGCACGTCATCCGGCGGCTGGAAGCGGTTCGAACGGGTTACAGCCTGGGAATGGCTGCGACGGACTGCGGGCCAACGGGCCTTCAATCGCGTCTGGGGAGCCCAGCTCCGGGCGAAATTCGGCCCACGCGCGCCCGAGATTGCGATGGCGTGGTTCTGGAACAAGATCTTTCTCCGAACCCAGTCACGACCGGGCCTCCTGGCTCGCGAGCAGTTGGGCTACATAGATGGTAGCTTCAATGTTCTGATCGATCGTCTCGCCGATGCTTGTCGGGAACTTGGCGTCGATATTCGCACAGGCACTGGCGTCGAGGCACTCGAACGGCACGACGAAAGCGCCAGCCAGTTCACGCTGGTCGGCGCCGACGGCCGGCGTGACGATGCCGATATCGTCGTGGCAACTATCCCATCGCCACTCATCATGCGTCTGATCCCTGATATGCCTGCAGCATATGCTCAGCAGCTTACGTCAATGATTTATCAGGGCGCGATCGTGATCCTCCTGCAGCTCGACCGCAAGCTGTCAGATATCTACTGGCTCAACATCGGCGACGACCGGCTCCCATTCACCGGGATTATCGAGCACACCAACCTGCTCGACCCCGCTGACTACGGAGGAGCTCATCTGGTCTATGTTGGAAAGTATCTCGACTGGGACCACCCGTTCGTCACAATGACCGACGACGAGCTTCGCCACGAGGTCGTGCCAAAGCTTCGTCTTGTGAACCCGGGATTCGATGATAGCTGGATCGAGCGAATGTGGGTCTTCCGCGCTCGAGCGGCTCAGCCGATCGTCACACTCGAGTATTCGGAGAAGGTCCCGTCACATCGATCCCCGATTGCCGGCCTCTACGTCGCCAACATGTCCCAGATCTATCCGGAGGATCGGGGCACCAACTACGCGGTCGATCTCGGGAACCGCATCGCCGAAATCATCGACGAGGATCTCGCCGCCGGGAGTGCCTGACACGGCCCTCCTCTCGGTTCCGAAGTCCGGTATACTTGGCCCCGTGTCACAGCGCACATGCGCCCGTAGCTCAGCGGATAGAGCGCTTGCCTCCGGAGCAAGAGGCCACAGGTTCGAGTCCTGTCGGGCGTACCATTACCCTTGGCTTGCACAAGCTGAAAATACCGACTCTTGGGATGATCCTCACGCGTCGCGAGTAGTCGCGACGCCCACGCCGCCGCAACCCTGGTTATCCATCATTCCACTGGCGAAGTTGGAGTAGAATCTCTGAATCGCATCGTTTGATCGTGCCGATGTCCCGGAGCTTCGACATCCGCCGCCTCACGATATCAGCCGCTGGCTATCGAGACTCCAGCACCGGCAGAATCGCTCGGCCTTCCTCTGGACATAGGGTGTACGTACACTCTATACTCGTGAGTGTAATCAACGAGCGAAGACCTGAGATCAGTTGTTAAGCTCAGATGGCGTCCACGTGGTGGTCTCCGTGTTGGCCAGGTCAGGGTCGTGTGCGTGCCGCCATCGCGGCCGGAACATGAGGGAGGCAGGCAATGGTATTCCGTAAAGAAAGTCGCACGGATTCATTTCAGCGTCAGATCTCGACACTGAGACAACAGCTTGGTTCCGATGAGGACGAAGTCGACGACGCTGAGGAGTTGCCGACCTATTCGGCGCCCGCAGAGGCCGCTGCACGATCACCATTGCCCTCGCTCGAGAGTCAACGTCGCCATCAACCACCACGCATGTCCGACGCTTCGACCGGAGTAGTGTCCGCGAACTCCAGCTGGAGCGGGACGCTGCGATCCGAAGGGTCGATCCAGATCTTCGGGACAATCGAGGGTGACCTGACCGCGAGCGATGAGATCTATGTCGCTGAGGGCGCGACAGTCGATGCGCACATTCGTGCGCGCACCATCATTGTGGCCGGCGCGGTGACTGGCACGATCGAGTGTCTCGGCCGCCTGGAGGTGATGCCGTCAGGCTCGATTTCCGGCGATGTGACATCGCCGACGCTCATCGTTCACGAAGGCGCCACCGTCGAGGGTGACGTGAAGATGCAGTCGCCCACGCCGGTCGAGTAGCGCCAGCGCGCCACGATAAGAGGAGCCAGCCACCATGAGTATGCGCACAGCAACCGTACCGCCAGACACGCTAGCCGCTCAGTCACTCGAGGGCAGCCGGTCACTCATCGACCGGCACACCACGGTCGAGGGAACGCTGGCGACACCGCACGATCTGCGAATTGAGGGGCGCGTCACCGGAGTTCTGCAATGTGACGGTGTACTGTATGTCGCGGCCGGGGCCGAGGTCGATGCTGATATCGCCGCAACCGACGCGATTGTCGAAGGGACGATTGCAGGGTCAATCACATGCTCCGGCCGGCTCGAGGTTCGTTCGACCGGCGTTGTGCAGGCCGTTGTCAAAACGCATCGTCTGGTCATCCACGAGGGCGCAGTCCTCGAAGGTCGCCTCGACATGGAGTCTGTATCCGACGCCGCGGAAACTGATGCTGCTGAAGGCTCGGTGGAGACTCCCGCTGAAGTGGCCGATTCCAGCGGTGAATCTGCCTCATCATATTCGTATCTCCGGAATTTCTCGTCACCAGCAGCCTCATCCTCCCGGGGTGACACGGACTTGCCCGGGCAAGAGGCTCGTGATGACTCGGACGATGACACAGGTAACAATCCGACATAGCTCGATCTGCCATCGTCAGGCCCTCGTGCTATACTCGTCACCGGTCGATGATTTCGATACGCCCTGCGCGATCCTCGCGGACGCTGGTGCGTGTCATTGTGCTCAGCCATTCGACTGCGACGATTGAGAAGTGGCGCGAAGCCAGCCGGTGATGGGGGGCGGAATGTCCGGGCGCAAGTGCAGCACCTGCAAGCACTACGAGCCGGCGCCGATCTGGCGCAGGGGATGGTGTCGCAACCCGGCCCTGTATGCACCCCAGCAGAACCATCTCGTGTATGAAGACGATCTCGATTGCGAGCGCGGCATGGGAAACTACTGGGAACCCGCCGACGCCACGGGCCAGATCCGCCCCTACATCCCGCTTCACCCGGTTTCCGATGATTCCGCGAACCCCAGCAGAGTTATCTCGACGCACGCAGGCCAGCCGATCTATTCGGTCTCTGGTTCTTCCGGCTATGGCAGCGATCCCGATGACGACTATCCCTCGGCCGGCGAGGAGCTCTCTCGACCAGGCGGGGCTAGCGGACGGGATCCCGGACACTATGCCGAAGGGCGTTATTGGACAGACTACCTTCGCATCGGCGCGCCGATCCTTGGTGTGATCCTGATCCTCGCGCTGTTCTGGTTCTGGGCGAACGCGTTCTGGGGTGGCAACAAGAATACCCCCGCGATTGGCGGGACGCCACAAGCCACGCTGTCATCCATCACCGCATCGCCAGTAGCAACTAACGGAGTTGGCACGGGCGGGTCGCCGATCATCCTCACAACCCCGCCGGCCGGTGCTGCTACCCAGCCTCCGGGCGTAGCGACGAAGCCGCCAACCGGCAGTGGCACGATTGCGATAGGCTCAACCGTCACAGTCGCTAACTCCGGTGGAACCGGTGTGAACTTCCGGAGCGAGCCATCCACCGATGCTGAAATCGTCGATATCTTGCTCGATGGCACCGAGCTCACGGTCGTCGATGGTCCGCTGGATGCCGAGGGCTACACATGGTGGCAGGTCGAAGGCGCCGCGGGGACCGGCTGGCTCGTCCAGGACTACCTGAAGGCCAAACCCTAGCATCACTCCAGATCTCTCACGTTTCGGCATTCGACCGCAGGCGTCGGCAACGTGTTCCTGTGCTACAATGCCGGATTGTCCGGCATGCGCCGGATAAATACGCACGCGCATCGGCGGGCATCGGGTGTGACCGGCAAGGCTGCCGGGACGATGTCCGGTTCACGGCGCGCGGAGGAAAAACACCGGGAGGTATGATGGTCGCGAAGGTCGCACGCGAAGACACCCAGGTCACAATGAAACAACTGCTGGAGGCCGGGGTTCACTTTGGCCACCAGACGAAGCGCTGGAATCCGAAGATGCGCCCGTACATCTTCGGCGAGCGCAACGGCATTCATGTCATCGACCTCCATCAGACAGCCAAGCTGCTCGAAGAAGCGCAGGACTTCCTGGCAGATCTCGCCGTGCGCGGTGGGAAGATCGTCTTCGTCGGCACCAAGAAGCAGGCTCAGGCGACTGTCGAGGAGCAGGCAAGCCGTTGTGGCATGTTCTATGTGAACCGCCGGTGGCTCGGCGGCACGTTGACGAACTTCGTCACGATTCGATCCCGTCTCCAATATCTGCGGAATCTCGAGCGTCAATCGCTCTCCGGCGAGCTCGCCTATCTTCCCAAGCAGGAGGCGCAGGCCAAGGAGCAAGAGCTCGAGAAGCTCCAGCGAACACTCGGCGGACTCAAGGAGCTCGCCCAGCGGCCGGCGGCGATCGTGATCGTGGATCCGCGGCGGGAGGAGCTCGCAATCAAGGAGGCCAGCCGGCTTGGCATCCCGATTGTGGCAATGGTTGACACGAATTGCGACCCTGACCCGATCAATTTCGTGATTCCATCGAACGACGACGCTATCCGGTCGGTTCGACTCGTGTTGTCGAAGTTGGCCGATGCCATCATCGAGGGAAGCACGCGCCTCGAAATCGCGATTGCCGACGAGCAAATGGACTCGCGGGGCCCTGCTGAGGACTACGGCTATCCGGGCGATGAGGCCGAGGAGAGCGACGAGGCCGGCAGCGACGGGGCTGCAGGGCGGTCACGCCGCCGCTAACGACCGAGATGTCCTTCGCGGCCCGTGTCCGGTGTGGTCGACACCGGCACGGGCCGTACCGTGACGAAGCGAAGCGCGAACAACCAGTATTAGTAGGAGAGTAGTCATGTCCACAGCACTCGTAAAGGAGCTCAGAGAGCGCACTGGCGCTGGCATCATGGAGTGCAAGCGTGCGCTCGAAGATGCGGGGGGCGATCTGGCCAAGGCGGCTGGAATCCTTCGGGAGCAAGGCGCCGCAAAGGCCAGCAAGAAGGCCGGCCGTTCAGCCCGGCAGGGCATCATCGAGACCTACATCCACGGTGGCCGCATCGGCGCGATGGTTGAGGTCAATTGCGAGACCGACTTCGTCGCTCGCACCGACGACTTCAAGCACCTTGTCAAGGAAATTGCGATGCAGATCGCAGCTACGAACCCCACCTGGATCAACAATGAGGACGTGCCGGCAGACGCGCGCTTCGCTGGAGTCGAGGAATTTGGCGACGAGAAGCACTTCCTCGAAGCGAAGGTGCTGTTGACTCAACCCTCGATTCGGGATCCCAAGCGCAACGTCGGCAACCTGGTGCAGGATGCGATCGCGACGATCGGTGAGAACATCATCGTCCGTCGCTTCGCGCGCTTCGAGCTCGGCGAAATGTCGGGCGATGCCGATACGGCCGACGAATAATGACTGAGCGGTCTTGCCAACGACAGCGTTACAACCGTGTTGTCCTGAAACTGTCCGGCGAGGCGCTCGAGGGCGAGCGGGGGTATGGGATAGACCCAAAGGTCGTCTCCACCCTCGCAAACCACATTCGCGAGGTTCACAAAGCCGGCACCCAGATCGCCATCGTGATCGGTGGCGGCAACATCTGGCGCGGTCTTGAGGCTAGCACGACAGGTATGGATCGCGCGACGGCGGACTACATGGGCATGCTGGCTACCGTCCAGAATGCTCTTGCGTTGCAGGATGCACTGGAACACCTCGGAACACCCACTCGGGTTCAGACAGCGCTCGAGATGCACCAGATCGCCGAGCCGTTCATCCGTCGTCGCGCAATCCGCCACATGGAAAAAGGCCGGGTCGTCATACTTGCGGGGGGAACCGGCAACCCGTACTTCACCACCGACACTGCATCGGCGCTCCGTGCAGCGGAGCTTGGCGCCGAAGCCATTCTCATGGCCAAGAACGGAACCGACGGCGTTTATAGCGCCGACCCGCGCATCGATCCAACTGCAGTCCGCTACGATGTTCTCACGTACCAGGATGTTCTCGAGCGGAACCTGCGGATCATGGATGCGGCGGCGGTGGCGCTCTGTCGAGACAACAACCTTCCGATCATCGTCTTCGATGTCCAGGAGGGTGGTAATATCCAGCGAGCAGCCCAAGGTGAGCCAGTTGGAACTCTCATCTGCTCGAGCCCTGACCCCGTGTGACGCTGGAGTCTCCGCGGCGGAGTCCAGCAGTGATGGGAGGCGAGATGGTCCCCGAAATCAAGCATGACGCCGAGCACCGAATGGCTGGCGCGATCGACGCGTTGCATCGCGAACTCGCGGGTATCCGCACCGGTCGTGCTGCTCCTGGCCTCGTCGAACGGTTATCGGTCGATTACTACGGCACAGCGACTCCGCTGAATCAGATCGCGGGTGTATCGGCGCCCGAAGCACGCCTGCTCGTGATCCAGCCCTGGGATCGCAGTTCACTCGGTGCGATCGAACGGGCGATTCAGAAATCAGATCTGGGCCTGACGCCAAATAACGATGGCGTCGTCATCCGGCTCGCGATCCCCTCTCTCACCGAAGAGCGCCGCAAAGCGCTGGTCAAGGTCGTCCGAGGCAAGGTTGAGGAAAGCAAGGTCGCGATCCGTAATGTTCGTCGCGATGCCGTCGATCATCTCAAGGGACTTCTCAAGGACAAAGAGATCGGCGAGGACGACGAACGACGCGCGCAGACTGATATCGATAGCCTCACCAAGCGTTTCACCGACGATGCAGATCACATTGGCCAGGCCAAGGAAGCCGAGATTCTCGAGGTCTAGTCACCGACAGGGGCATTCACGATGCATGATGGATCGCAGCCGATTGCGACCGCCATCCCGGAACACGTCGGTATCATCATGGACGGCAACGGTCGCTGGGCGAGACAACGCGGACTCCCGCGGATTGCGGGCCACGAGGCCGGAACCGAGAACATCCGTCGAATTACGACGCGTGCCGCGGAGCTCGGCATCGGCTACCTGACGTTGTGGGCGTTCTCAACCGAAAATTGGCGAAGGCCGCCGGATGAAGTGGCAGGCATTCTGAGCATCCTGGCTCGCGCGATCGAAAGTGAGACCGCCGAGCTCCACCGGCAGGGCGCCCGCCTGCAACATATCGGCAGCCTCGAGGGCCTTTCATCTGATCTCTGTCGTTCGATCCGCGACGCTATCGAGCTTACGCACAACAACGACCGCATCACGCTCACACTGGCGTTCAATTACGGTGGCCGGGCAGAGATCGTCAGCGCAGTCCGCGCGATCGTCGCGGCCGGGATTCCGGCCGATCAGATCACCGAAGAGACGATCTCCGCGCATCTCTTCACCACGGCCATGCCCGACCCGGATCTGATCGTCCGGACATCAGGTGAGTTCCGCACGAGCAACTTCCTGATCTGGCAAGCGGCCTACGCTGAATATGTCTTCAGTCCGGTGTTGTGGCCAGATTTCGGCCCCGACGAGCTCGACGATGCCGTCAGCGAATTCGGCAGGCGCGAACGGCGATTCGGCGGCCTCATGGGGATGGCGCCGGCTCAGCCGGCCCAGGTCTGATCGCCAATGAAACAACGAGCGATCTCCTCAATCGGCGTCGTTCTGATCGGTGTCGTGCCGGCCATCCTTGGAAGCCCGGTCTTCTCGGTGGTTGTCGGACTCATCGCGATCGGCGCGCTCTATGAGCTCTATCGTGCATATCAGCGCGTCGGTGCGCGTCCATCGACGTGGACAGGAACCGTCGCGATCATCGCGCTTGTTGTCATCGCCGGCACCGACGCGCCGTTCCGCGCGCTTACCGGCGCCATGTGCGCGTACACGCTGCTCGCCCTCGCCCAGCATCTGGTCAAGAAAGACATCAACGGCGCTCTCATCGATTGGTCGTTCAGCCTCAGCGGGGTGATGTACATCGGTTTCACCCTTATGCATTTCATCCTGATTCGTCGGATCCACGGCGCCGTCAATGTGGACTGGATCCGCGACGCAGATGCCTTGATCGGTGATGGCGCTGCCGCGCTCGGCCTGGCGTGGTTGCTATTCGTGCTCGTTACAACCTGGATGACCGACGTCTTCGCCTATCTGATCGGTCGGCAATGGGGGCGGGTCAAGCTCATCCCGCATATCAGCCCCGGCAAGACACGCGAGGGCGCAGTTGCCGGCCTCCTTGGTGGCGCGATCACTGGCATCATCTCCGGGCTGGCTTTTGGTCTTCCTGTTTCACCGATTCTGCTCGTCGTGCTCGGTGGGCTGGTCGCGCTTGGCGCGATGATTGGCGACCTTTGCGAGTCACTGATCAAGCGCCAGATCGGCATCAAGGATATGGGTTCAGTCATCCCCGGGCATGGCGGCGTCCTCGACCGCATCGACGCGTTACTCGTGACGGTGCCGTTCATGTTCTACGCCGCGTTGTTCGTGGGTTGGCTGGGGTGGACGTGAGTGACCGACGCCAACGGATTGCAATCCTTGGCTCTACAGGATCGATCGGACGAAACACACTCGACGTGATCTCGACCCACAGAGATCGCTTCGAGGCGGTGGCGTTGGCGGCCTCACGCAATGCGGGCGAGCTTGAGCGTCAGGCGATTGAGCACAATGTTCGTTATGTCTCGCTCGAGCATGGCCATGTCGCTCTCGACGGTGTGACGACGATCGATATTGATCCGCTCACCGCGATGGCGACGCTGGATGAGGTGGACATCGTCGTCATTGCCACCACGGGCCACGCCGCAATTGAGCCGACCATCGCCGCGCTGAACGCTGGCAAGGTCGTCGCGCTGGCGAACAAGGAAACGATCGTCGCTGCTGGCGCGCTCGTGATGCCGATCGCGCGCCAGCGGCCAGGATCCCTCCGACCGGTAGATAGCGAGCATTCGGCGCTCTGGCAATGCCTGGGGGGCCGCGCCGAGAACATCGGCAACGTCCAGAAGCTGATTCTGACTGCGTCCGGAGGCCCCTTTCGCGGGTTCTCGATCGATCAGCTCAAGGGCGTCACTCCCGAGGATGCGTTGCGCCACCCTACGTGGGACATGGGCGCGAAAGTCACTATCGATTCTGCAACGCTGATGAACAAAGGTCTCGAAGTGATCGAGGCGCATTGGCTGTTCGACATGCCATTTGCCCAGGTCGAGGTCGTCGTTCACCCGCAGTCGCTCGTTCACTCGCTCGTCGAGTTCGTCGATGGTTCGGTCCTTGCCCAGATCGGCTCACATGACATGCGGCTGCCGATCCAGTATGCGCTCAGTTGGCCGGATCGATTGGGGCCGCCGGCGCCACCCATTGACATTCTCGCGGTGTCGCGGCTCGATTTTGAGGCGCCAGATACCGACTCGTTCCCTTTGCTCCGTTTGGCCTACGCCGCTGGCGAGGCCGGCTCGACCTACCCAACTGTGCTGTCTGCCGCCGATTCGGTTGCAGTCTCCGCGTTTCTCGATCGCCGTATTGGCTTTGCGGACATCGCGTCGATCGTGTCAACTATCCTCGACGCGCACAACCCTGATCATGGGACCATCGCAATTGAGACGATTCTCGAAGCAGATCGTTGGGCAACCGCCGGCGCTCTGGAATTGGTCGATCGCACCGGACGTCGGTAGAGCGCGCGACTCTCCCCACTGCCGTTGGCCTGGTGATCAGGGCCACCGGATTTGGTCCTCAACGCACCCCAGCTGAATGCTGACTACGCCGTCGCGACGGTCACCGCACACACTGACTCGGCCCCCGCCTTCCGACAGGCAATCGCGCACTCGACGAGAGTCGATCCCGTAGTGAGAACATCATCAACGAGCAACACGCGCATTCCACGAAGTTGACGGCGAGCGACGAAAGCACCCCTGACGTTCTCCCGGCGTTGGCCTGCGTCGAGCTGAACTTGCGACCGCGTCTCACGAATCCTCACCAGTGCGTCCACTGCCTCGATCTCCACATGAGTGGCCAGATGCCGAGCGATGAGCCACGACTGGTTGAAGCCGCGGGCTCGTTCCTTCGCGCGATGCAGCGGCACCGGAACGAGGACGTCGATCGGCGAGTCGTGCAAACACACGATGGTCGCCAATGCGCCCCCACACCACTCCGTCCTGGCCCGCTGTCCGTCATATTTCATGAGATGGATCATCGTCCGTATGGCGCCTTCGTACTGAAACGCGCTGCGCGCGTGATCGATCGCATCGCCCCACGCGTCGCAACGTTCGCATGTCTGCGGACCGATGCCGAGCGGCCGGCCACAGCGCTGACATGCACAGTCGCCATCGATACCCTGCACAGTCTCAGCGCAACGTGGGCATAGCCACGCGCCACCGAGCCCACACCCGGAGCAGACGGGCGGCAGGACCGTGTCGAGGAGCAACGTTAGCAGTCGCCGGTGTACTGTCATATTGTGCGCTCGCTAATTATCACATCGTCGGGGATCAACTGATTCCTCGAAGTGTGCAGACACATCGCGCTATGCCCCTCGTGCTCAGAGACCGTGCCATCGCAAATGAGCCGCTCGACGACGCGTTCTCCAGATCCACTGGCTCCCAGAGTATCATCGGAGCGAGACCGATGGCGTGCCAATGCATGGAGATGCTCCCAGGAAGATGACAGAGCAAGAAGCAGAATACGCTGGTGATCTTTTCGGTGTCGACCCGGCACCAGGCATCGTCGCTGTCGAACGCGCTGGAGACCGCGGTATCCGTATCTATCACCGGACGCACGACGGTGTCCGCGAGCAGTTGGTGGAGTTCACGCCGTGGCTGGTTGTCGACGCCGAGACCGTGCCGAACCTTCCTCGCCAGATGTCCACGACTCTGCTCGATGGTGATGGTCGCCTACGCGTTCGTTGCGACGCCCCAAACTGGGCGGCGTGGCTCGATGTCTATCGATGGTTGCGCGAGGCCGGCCGGCCATTCGCCACGTTTACGAGCGCAGCCGATCAGTATCTTGTCGATTCAGGTCGCGGCCTCTTTCGCGGTATTTCGTTTGATACCGTGGTTCGAGCTCAGATCGACATCGAGACGCTCGGGCTCGACCCGACTGTTGAAGGCGCCCGCATTCTCCTCGTGACGGCCGCGATCAACGGCGAGTCAGCAATCGTATTCCGCGGGGACGAGCTGAGTGAGCCGGATATGATCCGGGCGTTGACGGCGTGGCTTCAATCGAACGATCCCGACGTTATCGAAGGTCACAACATCTTCAACTTCGACCTGCCGTATCTGATCGAACGCGCACGCCGGTACCACCTGGAGCTCGAGTGGGGTCGAGATGGCTCACCCGTTCGAGTTGGCGGAGAGCAACGCTTCAAGGCGGGGGCTCGATCCATCCCGTATAACGCCGCGCGGATCTACGGGCGCCATCTTGTCGACACCTATCAACAAATCCAACGCTACGACACGGCCGGACAACTCTCCTCATACGCCCTCAAGCCGGCGATCCGGGCACTCGGCCTTGCCCGTCACGACAGAACCTACGTTGCTGGGGTCGATATCACCGCGGCCTGGGATCATGATCGCGAACGCCTGATCCACTACGCGATCGATGATGTCCTCGATGTGAACGTACTGAGCGAGCTCGCGCTGCCGACTGAGTTCTATCAGACACGCATCCTGCCGCGGGGACTGCAATCAGTCGCGACAGGCGGGCCGGGTGAGAAGATCAACGATCTGATGCTCCGAGCATATCTGTCGAGAGGCTACAGCATCCCAACGCCGGGCCCCCCACGGGGGTACCCGGGCGGATACACCGAGTTGCGCCGGACTGGTCGCTTTTCCCCGGTGGTCAAGTGCGACATTGAGAGTCTGTACCCTTCAATCATGCTGGTGGATGACATCCGCCCGGCATCTGACGAGCTTGGTATGTTTGTTCCAATGCTCGGGGTTCTCACTAAGCGCAGACTCCAGGCCAAGCGACGCGAGCAGCAAAGCACCGGGCACGATCGCGCGCAGTGGCGCGGCATTCAGACCAGCTTCAAAGTACTGATCAACTCGTTCTATGGGTATCTCGGCTATTCGCGAGGCTATTTCAACGACTACGATGCCGCCGAACGGGTCACGCTCCGTGGGCAGGACCTCATCCAGAACATTGTCGTGCAACTCGAATCGAACGGCTCACGAGCAATCGAGGTTGACACCGACGGTGTCTTCTTCGAGCCTCCTGCGGATGTCAGAACGTTCGCGTCGGAGGAGGCGCTCGTGGCGCGCGTCAGCGAGACGCTTCCAACCGGAATCAATCTCGCTCACGATGGTCGCTTCTTGGGGATGCTATCCCTGCGGCTCAAGAACTACGCGCTCCTCGGATACGATGGCACGGTAACACTGAAGGGAAGCGGGCTACGAAGTCGACGCGAAGAACGCTTTTTGGGCCAGTTCCTCCACGATGAGGTTGCGCGGCATCTCGCACCCGATCAGTTTGGTGATCCGCGCCAGGCCTATCTCGATCTCGCAGAGCGCATCATCGACGGCCGGCTCGGTGTCGACGACGTATCACGCATCGAAACCATAACGGACCAGACGTTCATCAGTCCGGCCACCAGGCGTCTGGCCGAGGCCGTCCACGGTGAAAGGATTGGAGAACGGGTGGCAGTGTATGAGCGCGCGGACGGATCTCTCGCAAGAGCATCCGGGTTCGACGACGACGCCAATTCCAGCTATCTCCTCCGAAGGCTTCGAGATTTCGCCGAGCGCTTTCGTCCCTTGTACGCCACAGACCAGGAGTTCCACTACACGTTTCCGATCGTCACCCAACGCACCGATCTGGCTACTCTGCGCGCCGCGCGACCAACGAGTCAGCTTACGCTATTCGATCTGATGGATTGAGGGCACAAAAACGCCCCCAGCGTTCATCGCTGGGGGC
>JBAOIG010000001.1 GCA_037045155.1 Thermomicrobiales bacterium | reverse complement strand
GCCGATCATCAAAAAAACTCGGTCGGAAACCCATCCAAAACCCCTTGACATCCTATATATGTATCTATATACTCTAAGTAGAGGTTGAGGACAGCAGGCAGAGAGGATGACTCAGATGGCACGGTACGAGACGGTTCACAGCTGCGGGCACAAGGGCGAGACGGGGGTCACGGGCGTCCCCGAGAAGCGCGAGATCAAGCTCGCGGAGATACGAGCGCTCCACGCAACGATCCCGTGCCATCGCTGCAAGTTCAACGCCGAGGTTGCGGCGCTCCGCGCTGAGGGGCTCAATGCCGAGGCCGATGCGATGATCAAGCGCCGCAACCGGGCCAATGGCCACAAGGGCGCGACGGCACTGCGGGTTGAGTATGGCGACGTCGCGGCGAGCTCGATCATCGCGCGAGCCAAGGCCAACCGGTAGTGAGGGAAGCGCGGGCCGGAAAGCCGGCCCGCCTCCGTCGCCGGATGATGCGTCCGGCCTGACGAGGGGGTGGCAGCCCCGAAACGGAGGATAGCACGATGACCACCGAGACCACCGAGCAGCAGACCTACCGGATCAGCCGCGGCGAGGGCTACGGGGGCGATGATATGCCCGTCGGCGCCGTCATCACTCGCCCGCGTGGGCAGGCCTACCACGACTACCCGGCTTACATGTACGTGCTCCAGTCCGGCCGCGACTACTACCGGGAGGATGGCATGTCGTTCGGGGTCGGCGACGAGTCCGGCTACGTCTACTGGGCAGACTGCCGCGCGGCCACCGAGGAGGAAGCAGCGCCACTCCGGATCACGTTCGCGCGCCGCGCGGCAGCCTCAGAGGCAAACCGGCAAGCCGCGGCGATCATCAAGAGCATCCGCATGAATGGCGTCCGCCCGCTGCGCGATACCGTCCCGGCCGGCGAGATCGTCTGGGAGCTAACGACATACGGAGGCACGTACCTGCCAGCCTACGGCGGCGGCCAGTGGCTCATCATCGCCGACGATGGCATCTGGTACATCGAGGGACACCATGCCGACGGCGACGACTGGTCAGCAAACAACATCGGCGGGCACTCCCTCGGCTGGCGGCTGGACGCAACGCCAGGCATGCTCGATACCCTCCGCGCACTGATGATTGCCTCCAAAACCCCTTGACATTATATATACGAGTGTATATACTGATGACATCACCAGTGCGGTGATACAGAAAAGCCCCGGAGATGAGCCGGGGCAGACACAGGAGAGGATAGCTCCCATGACCAGCCAGTTTACCACCATCACCGACGTGATCAGCCACCTGTACCAGCTCGACCCGGGCTTCGCCGACGATCTGCCCGAGTCCGTCATGCGGGACATCGTCCGCGCGAACAGTGCCGGCCGATACGAGGACATCACCGGAGACGAGATCGGGTCGATGATCATGGACTGCTATCTGGCGTGCGGCGCAGACGAGGCCACCGCCCGCTGGCTGACCCAGCACTAGCAACCCCACGGGGCCGAGCAAGCCGCTCGGCCCCACGCACTCACACAGGAGGAACACCCGATCATGGCAGGCGCCACCAAGGCCACACTCCGGAAGACGTTCGTCTACGACGTATGCCAGTCCTGCGGGCGGTTCGCGGCACTCACCCTCATCCGCCGATACGAGGTCAACGGCGACATCGCAGACGAGCTTTGGTGCTCGGCATGCCGGAACCCCACGATCTACCACGTCGAGGACGGCGTGCCGTTCTAGCAGTCAACCGGGGCTGGCAACCTGCTGGCCCCGCGACCACTATCAGGCAGGGGGAGGCCAGATGCTCGTCTACGACCGTCGTTTCTCAGGCCGCAACGTCCACGTCCAGATCAACCGCCGCATCGCCAAAGCGCGGCTCTTTCTCGTCACCCACGATATCCAGGTAGCGTCTCGTCCACTGACGCCGCTCCAGGCCGGCCACCACTGGCCAGAGGACGGCGACCGAACCGCGCCGATCACGTACCGCTCGACCGGCGCGCTACAGGCACGACGTGAGGCGACCGTCGAGACGCTCCGTGAGCCGTGGGGGGTGCGCCGCCAGCCCGGAAACAACATCATCTCGTCGTATCTCGACCCGGCCGGCATGCACGGGCTCCTGTCGGAGCTGCATGAAGCGCCCGAGCTGTGGGCGTTCGACGACCTGGCGATCGTGGCAGGGCTGTGCGTGCCACACGTCAACAACGACGCGGAAGCGTTCGCTATCCAACGCGAGCGCATCGCCGCTCACTGGCGGAATCTGGAGGCGCTCTGCGGACACGTTGGCGACGTCATTACCGAGATTAGTCGTGATACCAAGCAGCGCCAGCGGCTCGCCGACTGGCAGAGCCAGCAGAGCGAGGGCTGAAAGGGGAGGGCAAATGCATATCCAGTTCAACATCTCAGGGGAGGTCGAGCAGCGCCTGACCGTCCGTGGGCGGCTGTCGTCGCCGGCGATGGCTGCCAAGCAGGACTTGCTCGACTTCTGGCGACTCGCTGACGAGGGTATCCCGACCTTCTCACTGCCGGAGGCGCGGCTGCTGCTGGACGCGCTTAACGGCTCTTACCTCGGCATCGAGACGGCGCATCTGCTGTGGGCATCAGTGTCCGATGCCTGTGAGGATGGGCTGGCCCAGAAGTGGGAGGTTGACTGCGAGGCGCTTGTGGCCCGGCTACGCGCGCTAGATCGGTTGGACGCCATCCGAGTCGTTCGCGCCGTGGCCTACGCCTGGGACTGCATTAGCGGCGGGCGGGACATCGACGACGCGATTCGAAGCGTTCGGCTAGTGGGAGGTGAGTGACGTGCCGATGCCCACCGCGCGTGACTGGTCACAGGTGCTCGTAGCGATCCATCGCGACGGGATGCCGGCAGCGGACATCGCCCGGCAGATCGGCATCTCGCGGCAGTCGGTACATATCAGCCTCTCCTATCATGCACAGCGCTATCGCCGCCAATATCCCGACCTGCTCGCCCGTCTCCAGACCCATAGCACCCACGATCCCGATTCAGGATGCTGGCAGTGGATCGGCGGCACGTCAGCCGGCTACCCATCGCTCCGCTATCAGGGACGTGGGGAGTCCGCCCGGCGGCTGGCGTGGCAGTGGGCACACGGCGCGCTCCCGCCGCGTATCCGCGTCCACGCGACCTGCGGGCAGCAGCAGTGCGTCACCCCCGAGCACATGAGCCTGCGGCCCCAGGGGACGCCCCGCACGGACGATGCGCGCTTCTGGGCGCGCGTCGATCGCAGCGCCGGCGACGATGGCTGCTGGCGATGGATCGGCCCGACGGTCGGCGCCGGCCTGCCCTCGTGGGTCGAGATCGACGGCCGCGCGATCCCGCCAGCCGAGCGCGCGATGGAGCTCTCGCAGTGCCAGACGCTCCAGTCAGATATCGCGCTGATCCGGCTGTGCGATACGCCGACGTGCGTCAACCCCGCCCACCACCACGCCACGAAACGGATCGGCTATCAGCCACATACGCAGCGTGGCGAGGATCGCCCCAACGCGCGCCTGACATGGGAGATCGTCGCGGACATCCGCGCCCGGCATCAGTCCGGCGAGTCGCAGCGATCGCTGGCCCGTGAGTACCGCGTCTCGTCGGGTAGCGTGTCGATGATCGTCAACCGCCGGATCTGGATACCCTACGCCGAGGCTGTCCTGCGTGAGATCGTCCCCTGCACTGTCGTGGATGGCTGCCTCATCCACGACGCCACCCAGCGGAATGCCTACATCCGTGGCGGACTGCGATCGATCCGCCCCGTCGCCTGGGAGCTGTCCCACGGCGAGCGCCTGCCGCGACACACCAAGGTCTACACGACGTGCGGCCGCGCCGACTGCGTCCTGCCAGACCACCTCACGCTGACCTTCACGCAATCGGGTCTCTAAATGGTGGCAGCCCCGGTGCTAGACCGAGGCTGCCACTGAGAGTGGGAAGGAGCAACCACGCCCGTTGACGCTCCCGCGCTGATCGCCACTACGGAGACGACGACCATCGGGCGATGATGCGATCAGGCTCTGGATGTCTTCGCGTACAGACCTCGCGCCAAGACGTTGACCCCGGCCGTCCCGATGGCCAGCGCAAGGTACGTGTCCCGGCTGTACCAGTCGGCGCGGGTCGAGACCAGCACAGCCGATACCGCCGCCAGTGACACCAACGTCACCGCAACCTCAGCCGATCGGCCCGATAGCCCCGGCGCGTAGGCCTTGACCAGCTCGACTAACAGCATCACCAGCACGCTGACTGAGACTGAGCCGAACACCCCGGCGGCGATGGTGAGACTCCCCACGTCCTGCATACAGCCTCCTACACGTATCCCGGCTCGAATAGCAGATGAATCGTGAGCCACGCCAGAAAGCAGACGACCAGCAGCCGGAACCAGCGCCATCGTCGCATTCCGGCCCGGATGCGCTCGGTTGCGGTGTCCCCCGGCGTGCGGTTGAGCGCGAGCGTGGCATCCACGAGCACGAACAGCACGCCGACCGTGATCCAGAACGCCGTCCAGAATGCGGTGCTCATCCCGATATCCGCCCCTCGTCTGCCAGCCAGCGCGCAAAACGCATCCGTGGTGGCGCGAGTTCGTCGCTGGCTTCCGCGAGCGTCCGGTAGCCCGGAAAGTCCGTCAGTGCGCCGACCTCGTCACGCCACCTCGCCAGCGCGTAGATCATCTGCCACTCCACGTCAGACAAGCCCCACGGTGGCGGTGGCAGCGGCTCACCACGCGGCCTGAGCCGGATGTAGCCGATCATGCTGCCAGCCCGAACTCTCGATAGCGCGCCAATGGCAGCGCCGTCACACGCCACCCCTCCGGCTGACTGGCGTCGTACAGCAGCACCCCGCGTTCGAACGGCTGGATGCTCAGCCCGCCCGAGATCCCGCGTTCGTTCTCGACCGGGTACCCGAGCCACTTCAGCGCGTCCCCGTTGGCCTCCCAGAATGCCTTGAACCCGAACTGTAGCCACGCGCCCGTCTCCGGCACGAACCGCGCGTCCGGGTCGCCGATCCCCGGCGGAAGTGGTGGCTTCTGGCCCCGTCGCGCCTGCCACTCACGCACCACCCGCGCAACGTCGATCCCGTCGGGACACGTCAGGCTCGGGTTATCGACCCACACCTTGTGTCCCTGCACCACGTCAATCGTCCCGAGGTTCAGCGCCAGCACCTTGGCCTCGATGTCCGCCCACGTCTGGCCCAGCACCGCATACGCGCCGTCCGGGATGTCCTGCCCGTCCAACTGCTCGTACTCAATACTGACCGTGTACGGATTCGCAAACGCGGTCGTCCAGGGGGTGTCTTCCAGCCGGACAAGCTGCCAGCCACGATCCTGCATCGTCGCGTTGTGCTTCACGAGGAACGTCGCCGATACCCGCGCCTTCGGGTCGTTCTTGCCGCTCGTGCTTGTCAGCCACGCGAGACTGTCCGTCCCGGCGGTGTAGTGCTGCGCGCCGCCCCGAATCCGTGCCGTCCGGCCCTTCGTGTAGTGCGTCGCAGCGGCCGGGAACCACGTGAACCCCGGTATCTGTGCCTCCATCGGCTCCCAACTCCCATCATTGGCGAACGACACAAGATCGTTCGCCCGCGCCGCCACGTCCGCGCCGTACCCCACTCCTGGCGATGCCCAGCGGCCATCCAGCCCGGCCAGCGTCGGCGCGATCCCGAGGTACCCGGCATCCCGCGCCGCCTTGAATCGCGGATCGTACCCGGCCCAGACACCGTCACCGACCGCGTAGACCAGCAGGTGCGCGACCGTCGCCCGAATCCCCTCATACGCCGTCGCGAACGTCACCGCCCCCTGGTACGCGTTGTCGTTGACCGCACCCAGCCCGCTCGGGTTGTTCTTGTCGCGCACGATGGCCGATTGCCAGTACGCCGACTCCTTGCTGATCTGCGCTGCCACAATGTCGTGGTTGACGCCCCACTCGGCACAGATAGCCACCATGTCCGCACCGATGGTCAGCGGCGCGGGCCGATAGGCTTTGTCCGGCGCGTAGACCGACGCCGCGACCGGCCCGCGTGCCGCGTACCATGCCTGTATCGCCGCCGCGCTGACCGTCCCACTCCCCAGGATCGGTGTGCCCTTCGTGTATGTCATGCCTCATCATCTCCATAGCCCGCGATGACACGTGCCCGTCGCCGGCCGCGCACCTCGGATCGAAACCGCGCCCAGACCGCGACGCCGAACAGCAGCACCGTCGTGGATACGCCCTGGATGTCGGTCGGCACACGCGGCTGTGTCATCGCGATCAGTCCGACCAGCGCCATGGCCAGCCAGACCAGTGCCCAGTCCGCCTCGGAGTCGGCGTCGTTGCGATAGAGCGCCATCGCACCGGGTGTCACGGCCAGCTCACCGGCCTCCAGTCGCATCACGTCATCGTGGATGTCACGCCATGCGTGCGCGTGGTGCCAGGCTCCCCACGTCACGATCAGCGCCCACAGCACCTCAAACGGGCTAATCGTGTCCATGGTCGGCGTTCCCTTCGTGCCCGTTGTGAAGCGCCCGCATCACCCGCACCTGCTCTTCGTAGGCTTCAACGCGCGCGTAGAGGTCGGGAAGCCGGTCGGCGCGCTGCTGGATGCCGACATCCACCGCGTTGCGGTACGGGCCACGCCGTGAGCGGCCCGTGAACCAGTGCCAGAAGCGCCGCAGTCTCCCCCGCTGCCTCATCGTCCATTGTCCCGGTGGTCGCGAGAGAGTTCCGCCATGTCGGCCCGTATCAGCTGCATTAGCTCCCGAAACTCCGCCCGCGCATCCTTGATCTGCTGCAACGACGTCTCGGCTAAGGGCAGCACGCGGTTGATCTCCTGCAACGACTCCTCGGCTGAGGACAGTACCCGTTGCAGCAGTTCCTGGTGCTTGTCCGCCTGCGCGTCGGCGGCCAGCGCCCGGTCGCGTTCCCGTTGCGTCTGCGTGCCGGTGGTCAGTCGTTCCGTTAGTACGAGCCAGAGCACGATCAGGAGCGTAGCCGTCGTGCCGCCCGACGAGACGAGCGCCCACATGTCCGCTGCTGTCATGGCGTGCGACACTCACTCACTATCTCCTGCCTACTCACACCGGCACGATGGCGCTGGCCTCACGGTCGTCCTCCGGCATCTCGTCGTCTCCACTCACGTCCGTCACTACACCGGCACGATGCTCGTCGCGCTGACCAGCGACCGGACGGTCATCTCCACATCGCACAACTGCGCCGCGCCGATGACGACGCTGTTGACCTGTCGCAGGACGTGCCCGTTCGCGTCGACCAGATACGGGGTAATGTCCACGCTGATATCACCGTTCCACGGCCCGCCGAGCGCGGCCGTCCTGTCCGTGCCGTTGATCGTGATCGTGAACGCCGGGCTGCCCGCCGCCGGCCCGAGGTAGATCCCGTAGGACATCGGGTGCGTGTGGTCGCCGACAGAGTGCGAATGGCTCGGCACCGTGTGGGTGTGGCTCGACTCCGACGACGATGTCTGTCCGTCGACGTCGTGCGTGTGCGGTGTGGTCAGGAAGCTCTCGAACTTTCCCGACCCGGCCTCGGTGCCGTTCCGACCGACATAGAATCCGTAGGCCATCCCGGTGGCTTCGTTCTTCATTGTGATCTGCTGCATGTAGGCGGGATCGCTCCATGTCGTCGTCGGATAGAAGTCGCCGACCAGATGCGAGTGCCCGCCGGACGACGTCGTCGTCTTCAGCGCGATCGTGTGCGAGTGCGACGAGCCGCCCGAGGATGTCGCGCCGCCCCCGCTGCTGGTCGTCTGACCGCCGCCCGCCGCCGCGCCGGTGACGTTGCTCTTGACCCGGCGCTTCCGCACCGTCAGGACTGCCTTGTGCAGCAGCGAGACGTTATCGTCGAACGTCACCGGGAGCGTCGCCGGCTGGCCACTGGCTACCGACTCGACCGACGGCCCGTGGATCTCCCGGTAGGTGTACGGGCGCATCGCCGTCTTGATCGCCCACAGGTCGTCGATCGCCTTGACGATCGCGTCCCCCGGCCCCGGCTGTCGACGATCCACCGTCGCGAGCTCCAGCCGCCACGAGTCCGAGCCGCTCTCGTGGAACTCGCGCTCGAACCCCATCAGATACACGTTCGCATCGACCGACTTCCACAGCCGCGTCCCGGCGTCGTCGGTGACGATCCCCGTCCACTGCAACCGCACGGTCTGCCCGATCGTGAAGCGTGGCGTCCCGCCGGCGTAGTGGGTCAGCCCGACGACCGACGCCTCGTAGAACTCGGTCGGGTTCGCGTAGTAGCCCAGCCACGCGCTGGCCGCGTCGTAGAGCGTGTTCGCCGCCGCCGTCTCTTCCGCCGCGCTGTTGGATAGTGGCGCGATCTCGTCGAACTTCAGCACCTGTGTCCGCGCCCCGTAGGCCGCGACGCTGGCCGCGTCCTCCAGGTACCAGTAGGTGTTGCCGTCCGGCCCGGTGGCGGTCTGGATCGTGTACGGGCTGCTCCGACCTGAGAACCGCAGACTCAGCGCGTTGATCCCCTCGCCTGCCCCGAGCGGGATGATCCGGTTCCAGATCGCCTGCTCGGTCGCCGGGATCGTCAGCCCGGTCAGCGGGATAACCGCCATCTCCGGCCCCGCGTGGTCGACCTGGCGGAAGACCAGCCCACTCGACCCGCTCGCCGCCGCAAGCGATACCCGCTGTGTCAGCGGATCCTCGACCGCGTGCCAGCCCAGCGTTTCGGCGATGTTTCGTAGCGCCTTCCAGACCGTCGCGCCATCGAACCGCGCGCTGATCGTCGCGCTATCGACCGCCCCGGCCGTCCAGCCGGTGCCGGCCAGCAGCGTCGATACCGCCGTCGCGACCGTCGCCCCAGAGAATGTCCGCCCCAGGAGCGTGTTAGCCCAGACGAGCCGCGCCGCCGTCGACTGCCCGGCCAGCTCAAGCAGGATCGCCCCGTCCTCGCCGACGACGACCTTCGGCTGGTCGAGGATGCCCCGGAAGACCTCGCCCTCCCCGGCGCGCCGGATGCGTATCTCACGCCCGGCGGCCAGCACGTCGGCGTTCGCCGCGATCGCCGGCACCGTCGCGCGGAACGTCCCGATCTCATCGGCCCGCATGCTGTAGGACGCGGCCAGAGGCGTGGCAATCGGCCCCGAGCCGAGTCGGTTGCCCGACAGGTCGTAGACATCCAGCGCCACACGCGGCTCGGTCACGATGTCGATCGACTTGATCTGGAGATGCTCGGTCGCGCTGACCGTGCCCGAGTCAGCGAGCGGCACCGTCGCCGATATCGCCAGCGCCTCAGCCGCTGTGATCGTCCCGTCATCCGCCAGGCCGAACGCGATCTGCATCGCCTCGGTCGCGCTGATCGTCCCGCTGTCTGCCAGTGGCGTCGATGCGTCAACCGTCAACGCCTCGGTCGCGGTGACCGTGCCCGAGTCCACCAGCTGCGGCCCGATGGTCAGCGACTCGTCTGCCGTGATCGTGCCCGAGTCGGATAGCGACACGTGGTCGATGATCTCGACCACGAGATTCTCCGCCGCCGTCACCGTCCCGGAGTCCGTGAGGGTAAACGACGCCGCGACGGTCAGGTCATCCGTCGCGGTGATCGTCCCCGCGTCGGCGAGTGGCAGTGTCGCCGACACGGACAGGTCGTCGGTCGCGCTGACCGTGCCCGAGTCAGCGAGCGGCACCGTCGCCGATATCTCCAACGACTCAGTCGCCGTGATCGTTCCAGCGTCGGCTACGCTCTTCTCGACCAACCCCGGGTGATAGTAGATCGTGACTGAGACATAATCGACGGACGCGGTTTTGGTGCTGCTACCGTTGTTGAACCCGGCACGGAATGCGACATCGAATCCCGAATTGAAGCTCGCCGCCGTCCACGACATGCCCCAGAGGTCGGAGGGCGTCCCGTTCGTCTCGGTGACGTCGGATGTCGTCCATGTGGACGGACCGTTCGCGGTGCCGCTGCCAGCGACCTCCAGCTGAATGGTTTTCGTCCCGCCAGTGGATGAGGAAAGTTTCCGCTCGATCCTCACCTCGACGCCGTCGATAACATCGTCGGCGGCCAGCCCTGCGGCAGGGAATGACACCGTGAGGAGCACCGACATGCCGCTCCCGCCGAAGTCCTCCCCCTTCTCGACCGTGGACGTCGCGTAGGAGTTGTCGGACGCGGTGACGTTCGATGAATTGGTCCATCCGGACGCGCTGGACGGTGATAGTGTGATCGACGCCATCGCCTACGCCCTGACTACCCTAGACGCCGACGGTCACGGTGGCGGTGGCCTGCCACGTCGAGCCGCTGCCCTTCGTGCCAGGGCTCTGCACCTTGCGCTGCATGATCTGCCCGCCGGACGCGGCGTTCGCAATCGCCCACTCGTTCCACGTCCAGTTCGCCTCGCTCGTCGAGAACGTCGCCCGGAACGTCAGGACGTTCCCCGACCGTGTCGGGTACGTAGCGTCCATCCCCTTTCGCAGCTTGTTCGTCGCGGCCTGCAGGTCGGTCTGCCCGACCGCCTCCGCCGTCGCCGAATCCCCCGTGCACAACCGCGCGTTGCTGTTGTTGAACGCGGCATACACCCCGCCGCCGATCAGTGCGTCCGCCATCAGCTCGCGTGTGATGTTCAGGAACATATCGTCTCTCCGTTCGCCTGTTCGTTCTGCCGGCCGGCCCAGCGCCGCTCCAGCATCGTCACGATCTCCGGGTCGGTGACGGTCAGTCCGTCTTCCCCGACCCACTCATACGACTCGACGACCTCATCCGGTGGCCCGTCCTCCGGCGTCCGGTTGTCGTTCCACTTATCGACCCGGAAGTCGATCCGGGAGTACGTTGTCAATGTGTCTCCGAGCGTCACACATCACCTCCTCTGTGCTCTCCGCACTCAATGCCACGTCGCCGAAAATGTGACCGTGATCGTCGCGTTCGTGCAGCCCGTCACGGTCAGCGACTGCGACCCCGGAATGAGCCGCATAAATCCCACTTGTGTCGAGCCGACCGTGAGGTTGACGTACTCGTTCGCCCAGGATGACCCCGAGTCCGTCGAGCGTGTCACCGCATAGTTGCCGCAGTCGATCCGTAGCCGGTGCGCGCTGCTCCCGGCCGTCCGCGCGATCGTGAACGTCTCGCCGGTCAGCACGTTCGTGATGCTCGGGTTGACGAACCCCGACGCCCCGAGCGCCGCGATCTCGATCACGATCTCCCGTGCGTCGGCGTCGCCGTCGTTGGTCACGTTGACCGTCGCCGGACTTCCCGCGAGCGTCTGTGTCACGACCGTCGGCGTCTCCGCGAACCAGTCAGACAGGCGCAGAAACTCGACCGACACCGGCTGCGTGAACATCGACTCATACGAGACGGTCAGATCGGGCATCCGCTCCGCCCGTGCCCGCGCCCATCGCTCGGTGCCGTCCCCGCCCTCGCTCCAGAGCCGCCCCTGGCCGATGCTCTGGATCTGGCTCCGCAGCGCGTCCGCCTGCGTGTCCACAGCAGCCCCCGTCGCCCCGTAGAGCACCGCCCGCAACCGCTCGTTCCCGACCCCTTTCGGCGCCGGCATTGCCCCGAGCTGGTCGACGGCGTAGTCCATGCCGAGACCCGGCGCCAGCGCCGTCCTCAGCTCCTGCGTACTCTCCGTCTCCGCGCGATCCATCGGGAGCATCACGACCGTGCTGCCATCGCGCGAGACGAAGCGGGTGATATGTCGTGGCGCTGCCATCTATGCCACTCCTCGCGCACGCAACGACGCCGACACAGCCCAGCCGATGTCTCGGCTCGCTCTTTCGGCGTCGGCGCGGTCGGTCGCCTCGATCGTCACCGGCCCGTAGTAGTTGACGTTGACCCCACCGCCGGTGCGCCCGAGACGGTTGAGCGGGATAACCGCCTCCGGCCCCGCCTCGCCGATCAACGCCAGCGTCGGATCGGTGACGATGCCGCCAGCCGCCAGCCGTGGGATCGTCGGGATGTCCGGCGCGTTGACGCTCAGCGTCATGCCTGGAATGTCCGGTATCGGTCCTGGCATATCGAATGGCCCGACGTCGAAGCTGAACGACAGTGCGTCGTTCACCCCGCCGATGAAGCCGTTGATCTTGTCGATCACGCCGTTCGCCGCGCCGATGATGTCGCGCAGAATGCCAAGGATCTTGTCCTTTGCCGACCCGATCGCGCCGGTGATCGTGTCCCAGATGCGCGACCATGCGCCGGTGATGCCCTCATAGGCGTTGCTGATGGTCGTCTTGACCGCGCCGATCCCGGTCGCGACGATCCCGACGATCCCGAGACCCGCGTTCCACGCCGTGTCGAGCGCATCCTTGATCCCGCCCCACGCCGTCGACCACGCGTCGCTAATAGCCCCGGTGACAGACCCGATCGTGTCGCGGACCGCGCCGATCGCGGTCTCGACGATCGTCTTGATCCCGCCCCAGATCGTCTCGGCAGTGTCCCGGATAGCGCCCCAGACCGTGGCCCAGTTATCCCGGATCACCCCGACAACCGCGCCGACCACGTCGCGCACCGCGCCAACCGCCGTCTCGATCACGGTCTTGATCGCGCCCCAGACGGTCTCGGCGATGCCGCGCACCGCGTCCCAGACGGTCTGCCAGTTGTCGCGGATCGCGCCGATGACCGTCTCAATCACGGTCTTGACGATCCCGATATACGTCTCGACGACCGTCCGGATGATCGGGAAGACCGTCTCGACGACCGCCTGGATCGCCGGCCAGACGACACCCCATACCGCCTGAATCGCGGCCAGCGCCGTCTCGATCGCCAGCCGGATGGCTGCGATGGCAACCTCGACCGCCGCCTGGACGATCGGCCAGACGGCCGCGATCACGACCTGTAGCCCGTTCCAGACGGCGTCCCAGATGACCTTGATCGCGTCCAGCGCGACCCCGATCCCGACCTGGATGGCCGCGATAGCCGTCGTTATGTACGGACCGATGAACCCGATCACTGCCATCACGATGTCGCGTATGCCGAGGAAGTTGCTCTCCCACGCGAGGTACAGCGCGGCAACGGCAATCCCGACTGCCGCCGCGACCGCCAGCACCGGCGCCATCGCAACGACGGTCGCCAGTGCCGCCGCGCCCGCCGCCAGCGCCCACGCCACGAACGCGGGCACGACAATCACCATCAGCGCCGCCGCCAGACCGATCAGGATCGGCTTGATATGGCCAGAGATGAATGAGATCACGGGGTCGAGCGCGGTCATGATCCCGGACGCCGCGTCCGCCAGCGCCGAGAACGCCGGGATGAGTACCCCGCCGATCGACTCCTGCACCTCCCCGAACTGCTGGGTTAGCTTCTCCCACTTGCCGGCGTCGCTCGCCGCGTACTTCGCCGCCTGCCCCTTGAACTTCCCATCGACCGAGTTCAAAAGGTCCTGCGCGGTCGCGCCTTCCGCGACCTTGATCCCGTACCGGCTCAGGACGCTCGTGTTTTCGTCGCTGACGCGGCCCAGGAGCTTCGATGCTGTCAGCAGATCCATGCCGGTGCCGCGCGACAGATCCTGAGCGGTCGACAGTCGCCGCTGCGCCTCGTCCGCGTCACCGGTCAGGCTCGTGAGCAGCGCCAGTGCGTCGGCCGTCTCACCGTCGGTGAACCCGAGCTCCTGGCCCTTCTTGATCGTGTCATCGACCGACCCGGCGTAGTCGTCCCACGACGCGCCGGTGTTCGTGACGGCCTGCTCAAGCCGGCCCATCGCGGCTTCGTCGTCTGCCGCCCCCTGCGCGCCGTCCTTCAGCCAGCCGCCCATCGACTGCAGCGCGCCGCCGGCCACCACGCCGCCGAGCACCGAGCCGAACGTGCCCCACTTCGAGCCAAGACCTTCGATCTTGCCCTCGAATGTCCCGGCGGCTTGCCCTGCGTCACCGAAGGCGCTCTTGGCCTTCGACGCGTCGCCGAGAATCTTGATTGTGACGCTGCGTTCAGCCACGCTGCTTTGCTGCCTTCTTCGCTTCTCTGCGCGTCGCGTCTACGAGCGGCTTCAGCCACAGATAGTCGATGTGGTCCAGGCCTCGGAACTGCTCCGGCGTACACCAGGGATAGACGTGGCAGAACCACGGCATCTCCTCGACCTCTAGGTCGCTGTGGTGTCCGCCGGCGCCGTAGGGTCCGCAATCAGCGTGATCAGACTAATGAGCTGCTGCTGGTCGACGTCCGCGTCCAACGCGTCCTCGAACGTGAACACCGGGTTGTTCCGCCGGCCCAGCACCCAGAGCAGCGCCGTCATCGTCAGCCAGTCGGGCGTGCCGCCGGCCTCCTTCAGCTTTTCCAGCCCGGTCATCTCGTCGACGAACGACTTCCCGGTCACACGCTCGAAGTCGATCAGGTCGCGATTCTTCAGCCGGATGGGTTGGGTTGTGTCGATCGTTACCTGCACTGCCGTCATTGCCCATCATCTCCACTAGCCGGGGAATGCCCGGTTCAGCGCGTCCTCGACCGCCTCAGCGAACTCATTGGTGATTTGCTCCCGCTTGTCCTCGACGGCCACGTACAGGTTGTAGTCGGGTTCGCGCTTCCTCGGGAACTGCGCGTGCGCGCCACCGGACCCGAAGTTCCAGCCGCCGAACCATGCGACGCCCGTGCCACCCAGGAGCGTCGCGCCGGTCGTCGTGCCCTTGCCCTTGATCGACGCAATCGCCCGCGACCCCATCGATGCATGCGTGCCGGAGATCGTCACCGCGCCCGCGCCGGCGCGGCTTTGCGCCTCGCCCTCGACCAGCGTTGACACAGCGCGATACACCTCGCGCAGCTCCCCGCGCCAGCCCTTGTCATCGGACATGTCGCGGAGCGCCTTACGAAGCTCCTTCATGCCTTCGACCTTGACCTCCGGCTTCGCGGCCATCTCAGATCACCGTGTCGTCGGTGTGGTACTCGACCTTCACGACCGCGTCCGTGCCGTTGTCCAGCGCGCGGAAGTTCAGCGGCTGCTCCAGAATCTCCGGCCCGCTGATCTCCGGCTCGCCCGGATCGACGAGTTCCGCCGCCGCGAAGGTGAAGACGAGCTTGTACGGATTGCTGGCGGTCGGGATCGTCCCGCCGGTCACGGTCAGCACCATGGCTCGCTGTGTGCCGGCGACGAAGTCGTTGTACGCGGCCAGGCTGGCAAACTCGCCGGTCGCGTCAGCGGTCGCCTCGGAGATCCCGTTCAGGATCGGCTCCTTGCGGTTCGTCGACCCGATACAGAACCGCTCTGTGTCCAGCGCGCGCTTGCCGCTGAGCGTGAACTCCTTGACACAGATCGCTGAACCGCCCCACGTCAGCGACGCGTTGGTCCAGAGGAACTGCGCCCGGCCCGTCACATACGACGGGCTGGCCAGCGCCGTCCCGGTCAGGACGTTCTCAAACACCCACGTCGTCGTGAGCTTGAGCACGCCACCAACCTCAAGCTCGAACTCCCACTCGGTGATCTTGCCGCCCTCGTAGGTGAACGGGTTGACGATCCCGCCCACGTCGGGCTTGCCGAGCTGGACAGTCGCGGAGACGCCCGCGCCACCCGACGCATCCGGCGTAAACGTGTGCTTGTACTCAGCGGTGACACCGACCTGAGCCGATGCGCTCGCCCCGAACATCTGCTTGAAGAGCTTGCCGAACCCCTTGCTCATCACCGGCAGGACGACATCGCCCCCCGCGCCCGAGACGTAGGTCGAGACGTTCCCTGTCTTCAGGTACTGCGACCCGAGCACCGGAGATTCGACCTTCCCGAGCGTCGTCAGGATGTTGCTGGACTCAATCTCCAGGAACCGGTCCACCGTCACCGGCGTCCCGTAGATCGTCTCCTCCTTGATGCCGAACTGGCTGGACAGACCCGAACCGATCGCCATCAGTCACCACCGCCCTTCTTCGTCGCGGCCTTCTGCCAGACCTCGGCCTGCTCCGCGAGCCGCGCCGCGTGGTCCGCTTCGAACTCGCCCTCGTCCCCGGCCGCCACGATGACGTACCCCCCCGCCGGCAACGGCACCTCGCGGCTACCTCCGCTGACATTCCTGAGACGAACCATCGTCGCCATCGTCAAGCCTCCTATGTGCTGACCATCTCGACTTGCGCGTCGAGCGACCATCGCAGTCCGTGGATGCGTCCCCGGTCGTTCCCGGAGTACAGGTGTTCGTAATCGCCAATCTGCGTCACGACATAACTGCCGAGGCCGAGCGATGGGTCTGTCCTGACCTCGTCTTCGATCTCCGCAAACCAGCTCTCCGCGAGCGTCATTGCCGCCGCCGCCGCCTCGTCGCCCGCGCCCGGCTGCAGGACGATGATTTCCCCGTCGATCGTGAACCGGTCGCGCTTGATCGTCTTCGCGGCGTACGGGTACTCCTGCCGTCCACTGACGCGCACCGCCAACGTGATGTACGTGCCCACCTCAGATTGGACCGACGGCGGCGGCACGTAGGTGAAGACACGCGCGGCGGACAACCCGGCTCGCAGCGCCAGTCGCGCCGCGAGCGCGTCGAGCACGGTCTTGACCTGGCTGCTCGTCGTCGCCATCAGCCCACCACCACCCGTCGCTGCATGTACTGCCGAAGCACCTTGTCGACGAACGGCAGCTCGTTGATTGCGCTGCCGCGCCCCGAGTACCCCGGCGTCCAGTACTGCTCGCTGCCGTACTCGTTCGACGCGGAGATCGTCCGCGACCCCAGGTTGCTACTGACCATCCGGAACCGCAGATACAGCAGCGCCGCCTCAACGATCCCGGCCGGTGGCCGTGCGTATCCATGCTCGTAGGTGACACGGACGTTCTGTCGGCCCGGCACGAACGCCGTCCCGTCCCGTCGCCGGATACGGCCGTTGTTCAGGATCTGGACATCGGCCAGCTCAGCCGGTGTGTATGCCGTCCACGCCCCAGTGCCGCGGTCGAGCATCTCGACGGCGCGGATGTCGATCGCGTCCAGATGCGAGATGAATACCCAGTCCTGACCCGCGCCGTCGATCGTCTCGCGCGTCAGGCGCGGCACAAACGACACGCCGCATACTTGCTCGAACTCTTCCGCGATCGCCTTCCGTGCCTGCCCGATCGCGTCCGTCGTATACGTGGCTGTGCTCGCCAGCGCGCCGCCATCGAACGCCCGCGCCTGTCTGAACGTGAACAGCAGCTCGCCGACAATCTCAACCGTCTGTTGCGCCGCCCCGTGCGTCGCCGATGTCCAGCTGACCGTCAGGATGTCGAGGTCGGCCTGCCCCGCCAGCGCGTAGGTGCGTGCCGCCGCGCCAGACCCACCCGTGGCCGCGCCGGTCACGATGGCCGTCCCGTCGAGCCGCGTGACCGTCACCGTCGTCACGCCAGGATCAGCGACCACGCCGTCGACGTAGAACGTCACCGCCAACGTGGCTGCCAGCCCCCGTTGAATCTGCTCGGTTGTCGGCTCGATCTCGACGACGGCCATCGGCTAGCCCCGCTTCTTCTCGGATATATCAGTGACGGTCAGCACTTCAGCCTCGCTGGCTGGCTCATCCACCGCTGGCTCATCCACCGCTGGCTCACCCACCGCCCTGGCATATCCGAGCCGCTTGGCGTCCGCCGCGTCATAGATGAACGCGGCGCTCGGATCGTCCGCCTCAACGACGTTGCCATCACGATCGACGTAGACCTTCTCCCGTGCCATCTGCTGATTCCTTCCTTCGCCTGTCAGGTCTGCGCGCCGACCACCACAAACGTGATCGTGGACGTACCGTTCGTCGCGGTGACGATGTAGAGCTTCCCGCCCGTCGTGTCGGCATAGAGATCGCCGACGCCGAGAAAGCCAACCCCCGTGGTGTTGGCAACCGGCGCGCCCGCCCCGCGAAACACCCGCGCCGCTGAGATGCCACTGATGATCTGACCGCCGCTGATGACTGGCATATGAGCTCCTTTCGGCGTGCGAGGAACCCGAAGCCGGGTTCCTCGCCCCGCGACTTAGATGCCGGTCACGGTGCAGAACGCGGCCGGCCGATAGACCGCCAACGCCAGCCGTTCCTCGGCCAGGATCGCGACCTTGTTCTCAATGAAGTACGTCGAGTGCTCGGTCGACGCGGTGACCGTGATGCCGGTGCGCCGGAAGATCTGCGCGTACGGCTTGAACGCGCCGAGGAGCGCGGTGTTCTCCGTCATCGCGGTCGTGATCCGGACGTCCAGCCCCCAGATGCGTTCCGGCCCAGCCTCGGCCGGAGAACCCCAGATATAGACGCCATCGGTGGTGCGCAGGAGCCGAACATCCTGCCAGTCGTTCGGGTGGAACACCGCCGCCGTCGGCTCGGCGAACGCAACCGACCGAATCTTGGTCATGCCCTTGTAGATCGCGTCCGGCACCGGATCGGCGCCCTTCGCCTGCGTCTGGATCCCGGAGCGGTCGAGAATGCCGGAGATGTTCGGCGCGTTGCCGTCGCCGGCGAGAAGCTGCGTCTCCTCGCGACGCCGCACCATGAAGATGAGCCGCCCTTCGATCGTCGCCCGCATCTGCGACAAATCGGCCAGCAGCTCGTCAGTCGCCGGCAACCAGACCGGAATCTTGCGCACACTCTCCGTGCGCAGCGTGTAGTCGAGCGCGGCCTCCGGCTTCGTCCCGCCCTCCGCCGTCTCGACTGCGGCGTTCGTGAACGTCGTCTCTTCGTAGTACTCGATGGTGTTGCCGTCGGTCGTGCCCGGCAGCATCAGGTCGGCGATCGTGCGCTCCTCCAGCGCCATCGGGACGATGCCCGGCAGTCGCTGCGCCGGGACGTTGATATCCGCGAGCGTCAGCAGCGTCGCGCCGACCTCCGGGTCGAACGCCGCGCCAAGCCGGGTGTCCGCGCCGAACTCGAACGCGACGGTGCCACCGCGCCGCTCACGGAACGCGCGATACCCCTCGCTCGCTTCCAGCACCTCACGCGTGCTCCGCAGTCGCTGCGCCGGCGCAGCCTTCTGCTGCGTGTCGCGGTCCACCACGATCGGCAGCCCCGACGGCCCCACGTTACGCGTGGCCATCGCCTCCAGTTCCTGCAGTTGCTCGATGCCGGCCGCAAGGTCGGTCATCTCCTCGTTCATCTGCCGCAGTGACGCAACCTCGTCGTCGCTGAAGTCGCGATCCGGCTTCGACGACCACAGCGTCTGCCACTCGCCGCGCAGATGCGCCAGCCGTCCATTCTTCTCTGCCAGGGTTCGGTACATGTGAATCTCCTCCTAGATGCTCACGCCGTTTCGGCGGGCTTCCATCGCCAGAAAGTCCAGGAACACGTCTGCCGCCTGCGGATTGGTCGGCAGACCGGGACGAGGCGCCATCGCCAGGAGCGCGTCATACGCTCCCGCGATCACCCGATAGGCGTCGCGATGGGCCTCAATCAGCGGCACGTTATCGGCCGCAACCGGGGACGGTCGCCCCGCACGCAAGGCAGTAAGCGCCTCGACGCGAGACTGGAGGGACTGGACGGCAGTAAGCGCCGCCGCTGCCTGGTCCTCAAAAGTGAGTGTGTGGATCTGCGCCGTCGCGCGCGGTTGACCCGCCTGCCGCACTCCGGCGTCGGCAAGCACCGCATCGAGCGTCGCCACACGGTCGACCATCCCGCGCCGGACGGCCTCGCGCGCGCCGAACATCCGGCCCTCGCCGAACTCGGCCCGCACGGTCTCAACCGCCACGCCACGATGGCGCGCAACGGCGCGTGTGAAGCGCCCGTAGGACTCATCGACGCGGGCCTGAATGGCCTCGCGCCCCTCGTCAGTCAACGGCTCGAACGGGTTGTTCTCGCCCTTGTAGCGCCCGGCCGTGACCAGTGAGACCTTGACGCCCATACGCTCGTACCAGGCGCTCTGATCCTCGTGCGCGGCGATCACGCCGATACTGCCAGCCTCCCCGGACGGGGTGATCACGACCTGATCGGCCGCGCTGGCGATCCAGTAGGCCGCGCTGGCCATCAGCGTGTTCGCCACCGCCGTGATTGGCTTCGTGCCACGGGCGCGGTAGATCTCGGCTGCCAGTTCGTCGACACCCGCGACGGCCCCTCCCGGCGAGTCAACGTCGATCACGATCGCCGACACCTGCGGATCGGCCACCGCGTCCCGGAACGCCTGCTGGAACTCCTCGACGCTGGTGCCCCCGCTTGAGCGCGACATCATGCCCATGCGGTGCGAGATCGTGCCGACCAGCAGCAGGACGGCGATGTCAGGAGCGCGCGACGTTGGGCGCGGTCTCGCCATGGCCGCGCCGATGCGCTGCGCGATCTCTTCGTCAGTCAGCGTGCCGCCGGCGGCGCGGATGGCCACCATCGCCATGATGTCCGCGAGCTTCTCCGGTACGATCGCCCAGGGTGTTTCCGCGATCGCTCGCCGGATGCGCGGATACGAAAGTTCCGTTGTCATGGCGCCTCCTTGCCGGGCGATTCCGGCGATACCGAGAAGTTCAGCGGGAATTGCAGCAGCCCGGCGTCAGGCTGCTGGTCTGCCATCGGCGGCAGATTCTCCCAGCCGCGCACCTCGTCCGGTGTGAAGATGCGGCCGTTGATGCCGATCTGATACCCCTGCATCCGCTGCGCGAACGCGCCGCGCATCACCGCGTTGAGGTCGAATTCGACAAGCTGCCCGGCGAACTCCGGCACGCCGTCGATGAGCTGCCGCGCGAGAACCTCTTCGATCAGGTTGATCGGCCACCCGAGCGAGTCCTGGTAGAACATCAGGTGCAGCTGGTCGACGGACGCGAAGTTCGATTCGTCGAGAATGCCGATCGCGGGCTGGGGAATGTCGTACAGCGCCGCGACTTCCTCGCGCGTCAACTGCCGATGCTCGACAACCGCTGAGTCATCGAGGTTATGTGAGAGCGACAACCAGTCGATGTTGCCCTCAAGCACGGCCGGTAGACCGGCGCGGTTGACGCCGCCCAGACGCGCACGCACCTCAGCCTTGAACCGCTCCATCACCGCAGACCGCGCCGCCGGATCGGTCGGCAGGTCGTTCACTTTGATGATCCCGCCCGGTCGCGCACCGTTGAGGAACGTCGCGACGCCGAGGCGCTGCGCCGCGTACTCAATCGCAAGCGTCAGTCGCGCAGCCTCAAGCCGCGAGACGCCGATGCCGCTCGCGGTTGGCCCCGGCTCCATCAGGTGGATGATCTGCCACGGCTCGTAGACCGTCTCCGTCCCGGACTCGGCGTGCGTGTGGACGTACATCCCATCGCGGATCGCGAACCCACGCGGGCTGATCGGGATCAGCTGGTCCGGCGCCCTGTCAGGCCGGCGTTGCGCCTTCACGACGATCGCATTGCCGTAGACGAACAGGTCGTATGCCAGCCGCGCCTGGAACCCGACGGCGTTGCCCGTCTCCTTCGATTCGTTCGGCCGGCGGAGCAGATCGGCGAGCGGCCCCGTCGTCAGCCGGTCGCGCCCGTCCCGCTCGTGGTCGGCGTAGACCTTGAGCGGCAACCGCCCGATCGAGTAGGCCAGCTTATTGACCGCAATACGCACCCAGAGCTGCCGTCGCGCGATCTCCTCGTAGTTCGCGGTGTAGTCCGTGTCGAGCACGACCGACCCACCACCGAGGCCAGAGAACGCGCCGATCAGGCGGTCGCTCGTGATGATGTCATCGCGGACAGTCAACGCCGCCGCCCGCTCTCCCCGCCGTAGCAACGACCGCATAATCGTCATCGGTCACCGCCTGCGACATTGCCGAGCACAACCAGTCCGACGCCCCCGACCAGCGCGACGACCGCCCCGGCGGGTAGCCACAGCAGCGCGGCCAGCGCGGCCAGCGCGCCAATCACGAGCACCATGCCGACCAGCTCAATCACGTCGCTCATTCGCTCATGTCCCAGAATCGCGGCTCAGTGAACGTGGCGCCCGCCTGCTGATGCACCCGCGCTCGCGCCAGCGCCATCAACAGCGCCACGATCCCGTCGTCGCGGATGCCCGAACCGTGTGCTTTGTACGGCCGGATCGCGTCATTCGGCCCGAACTTCACCGTCACCTGACTTGCCATCCAGCGCAGCAGCGGGTTCCCCCCGTGCCGGATGCGCCCCTCCAGAAGCAGCGCCTCCAGTGCGTGACACGGCTCGCTGTATGTCGCGAACCCCTGCGCCATCGCGACGCACGTCACGCCCGCCGACTGCAACCGCGCCGACGCCCCGGCCGCGTTCCAGGCATCGAACGCCAGCTCCGGCACCGTGTACGGCGCGAGCCAATCGACGATCTCATCGGCGATCATCACCGGGTCGATCGCCGTCCCGTCGGTCAGCGTCAACCAGCCTTCGTCTGCCCACTGCCGGTACGGCACGCCATCGCGCCGCTCAGCCTCGGACACTGTGTCGCCTGGTCGCCAGAAGCGCGCGACGACGTCGTATCCGCCATCGCGCGGCGCAACCGCAACACACGCAGTCAGGTCGATCGTTGAGGACAGGTCAAGCCCGGCGAAGACGATCATGCCGGGCGATAGATCCGGCGCGGCGTCGTTGCGGTCCCATGTCGCCATGTCCAGCCAGCGCTCGGTCTGCTCCGTCGGCTCATTGAGCCGCAGCCGGCGGAACGCGTTCTGCTGCGCGGGTATCTGCTCCGCCCGGTGGCACTCCTCACGCAACGACTCGACATAGACCGATACCCCGAGGTTCGGGTTCCCCTTCGGCCAGACCGCCTCGTCACGCCAGTCGTCGCCGGCGTCCAGTGTCGCGACGTAGCAGAACAGCGAATCGTCGCCGACAATGCCAGTAAGCACGTTCGTCGCGTAGGAACGCATCTCCCACCAGATCGACTGCTGGTTCCACCCTGCCGTCGTGATCGACCAGAGCAGCGGCTGTCGGCGCGCGCCGAACGCGGTGCGCAGCACGTCGACCATGTCGCGGTTCGTGTGCGCGTGCAGCTCGTCCACGATCGCGGCGTGCGGGTTCAGTCCGTCCGATGTATCCGCGTCGCGCCCCAACGGCTCGAACTTGGAGAATGTGCTGAGCCGCGACAGGTTCGCCTTCGATGGCGTGCGCTGGATCAGCCGCGCGAGTGCCGGCGTGCTCTGCACCATCCGATCAGCCTCAGCCCAGCACAGCTTCGCCTGGTCACGCTTCGTCGCCGCGCTATAGACTTCCGCGCCCGGCTCCCCATCGGCGAACGCCAGATAGAGCCCGATCGCGGCCAGCAGCTGCGTCTTGCCGTTCTTCCGCGCAACCTCGGTGTACGCCTCACGGAACCGCCGCGTTCCATCCTCGCGATACCAGCCGAAGACCGAACCGACGATGAAGACCTGCCACGGCTCCAGGATGAACCGCTTCCCTGACCACTCGCCCTTGCTATGCCGCAACTGCTCGATAAAGCGGATCGCGTGATCGGCCGCGTCGTCATCCCATGCCAGACTGCGCAGCCCCGCAGTCTCAATATCGGCCAGGTGCCGTTCGCACGCCAGGCGCACCAACTGGCCGGCGACGATATCGCCCGCCACAACGCCCTCGGCGTACCCTGTCACCCGCGCCAACACGGCGCTGCTAGCCGGTGCTGCGGCGACCACTCAGCAGCTCTTCCATCGGATCCACGTCCTTCGGCCCGCCCGTCACACTCAGTCGCGCCCGACTCTGCGGCGACATGCCGAACTCCCCGGCGATCGCGCGCATCGACGCTTCGGCCTTCTCCAGCGTTATGACAATCGCCCGGTATCGCTCGTCGTCCGGCTTGATCTCTCGGAGCGCGGTCTGTGTCGCTCGGTATCGCGACCACGCCTGACAGTAGAGTCCGAACGCCATCACGTCCGCCTCGCCCAATAGCCCGTAACGCGCCAGCACCGGCGCGTTCTCACGCCAGCACCGCCGCGCCGTCGCGTCCAGCCACGTTGGCGGCCGGAGATCAGCCAGCGGCTCAACCTGCGGCTCGTTCCGATTGATCGCCCGCTTGCCAGGATTCCCCTGCAAAACACGCAACGCGATCGGCTTACTGCGCCGATCCCCGCCACTCGTCATAACGAGCCCCGATTTGCTTGATCGCGGTCGGCGCGGGGTGTCCAGCCGCGATCGCGGCCCAGCGTCGTCAACACGAACTTCGCCGCGTCCCACTCTCCCGCGTTTAGCCGACGAATCAGCACCGATTCAGCCATATCAACGATCCCCGCCCGCGCCTCGGTGTAGGCCAGCTGCGACCGTCGGGTAACGCTCGATATATCGGTCGATGGTCGAAACGTTGCAGCCGAGCCGGCGCGCGGCAGCCGTCTTGATGCCAGCCGTCTCGCGGATGGCATCGATGCCATATCGGCGGTAGTCCATGCCGCCTTACCAGCCATCTACCACCACCGCACCATCTGCATTTTGGAGCGCGACGGTCGGAGTCGAACCGCCCTCTTCCGGCATGGACAGCCGGACGCATCGGCCACGATGCTTGTCGCGCGTGGTTCGCCGCGATACATGCCAGCACCAACCCGTCTCGATTTCACTAAACGGCAGAATCGGTATGGTTAGGCGTTCGCGGCAGGATGGGTCAAGGAAGTAGATATAGCGAAGTTGGTAGCCCGGAATCGGCCGTGCGCCCGCGTCAATGAATGGACGCATCGAAGCCCCGCCGGTTTCCGTGATGTGGTTGCCCTTAGTCGCGGTAACGCGACTAAGGCGTAATGCAGCCCGCTTCTGCCGCGCGCCGCCCTTGTCACCCTGCGCCGTCAGGCTGGTGCGCGAGAATCGCGCACCAGCCTCCGCGCCGCCGGGGATTTCCCATATCTGGTTGTTGCGTTTGATGCTTGTCAGAACGAAGCCCGCCGCGCGATAGATCGCCCCGTCACCGCACTGCGCACCATCAGCGAACGTGACTACCCACTTGATATGTGGCGCATGCTTCCGCAACAACCGCATAGCAATCGACAACGCCCGTGATTCGCTATTGCGCGGCAGCGCGTCGGTGAATGCCATACGGTTTAGCTCAATGAACTCGTTCCAGCCCGTGCCCTCCACAAGCCCCTGTATCTTGCGCTTGTCTAGCGACGGCCCGAACTGCATCGCCCCCTCTAGCCGCCCCTGATAGAACACGCCGATGTGTAGTTGGCTATTGTTGACGACCTTGCCGGAATAGTGGACACGGCGAACTAACGCGTTCCCCTCCTGCGCGCTAATCGGCCGTAGAAGGATGTCTTTAGCTGACATAGGCCTCACACACCCGCGCCAGCGCGTTCCCGTTGCTGTTCTCATTTCCGGTGTCAATGAACGGGCCGTGTTGTTTCGCAATGCTCAATGCCCGCCGTATCTGCTCCGCCTGTTCTCCCGTCACAGTGAATGTCATCTGCTCAAACAGCGACTTATCACCATTCGGCACGGAGTCAAACGCGGCGCGCCAGTCGTCATCACACGGCTGGAGCGCCATCAGCGTCGCCAGTTCGTCTGCGCTCCAGAACTGCGACACGTCGATGTCCGCGCCGAGCGCGGCCAGCATGTCGGTGTCCCACTCCAGCGAGACCTGCCCAACGCGGTTATCGGCAATGCCCAGCTCGACGGCGGCCCTATCCCGGCTCAGATCCAGGTCGGTTCGCCTCACGGCCACCAGCTCGGTCCCGTCCGTTTCGACCACGCGCACCGGCAAGCCCAGCTCGGCGGCCACCTCGGCGGTTTTGTTCCCGGCGATGAGAACGCCATTCCGGTCGACCAGGACCGACCGTCCGGCGCCGTACGCGCGCATCGACCCGCTCGAGCATGCCGCGCCCGCGCTCGGTGCCGCGGTTGGCGTTGCGTGGATCGGGTCGGATGTCTGCCATTATAACGAGCCCCGATTTGCTTGATCGCGGGCGCG